>JBKPHJ010000081.1:0-2273 GCA_046729835.1 Thermoproteota archaeon | reverse complement strand
AAATCATGTAGTGGGTTCGATATTTTCCTACAATCTCGATATGTCGATCCATGCTAATGAACAGGCAAGAGAGTACATTATTGGGATTAATCCCCGTTAGAGCAATGGGGGTCACAATAATCGATAATAGAAAAGCCGCGCGATCGATAATCGAATCAACTCAAAAGGATCAATATATTTTAAGAGACTATACTAGCTTTGAGCTACCAAACCCAGATATCTATCCAGTTACAGAGGGAATAAAATCCCAACTCCTTACTTTTAATACAGTAAGAAAGACTTACTAGATTGAAGTACACACTATCATAACATAGTTGAAAGGCTGCTATTGTGAAGGAATAAAACCTTAGAGTTACCTAGCAAGATAGTTCTTACTGATAGCAGTGGTAGGAACAGAACATTAGTTAGAAGAGCATAAGTAAACATTTGAGAGTCGTAGATAAACAGCAACTACAGTGGCGTAGGGATAAGGTTAGAGAATATACAATCAAAGGTTATATTCAAAGAGCCATTGCGGCTTTCTAACTTTTTTTGTTCATTTGCGTATCCTGAGGAATTTAATAATCATATTCTTTATCTGGAATAAGATTATTGATTATAGTTCTTTCTACAGCTTCTCTTGCACTCTGATTAAATGCCTTTTCAAATGATTCTTGATCATCATATTCTCTTCTTTCCTTCTTTGACATTCCGTAACTGGATATGATTGTGTTTTTATTCCGTTCTAACTCTTTCCTCTGGCGAACTAGATAACCATGGGCTGCCTTTAGTGCAGGCCCATCAGCATTATCAGACAGATTCAGCAATTTGAGGATTGTATCGGACTTCATCCTTTCGTCGGCTGTACGCTTAGGGTCTTCCATTATTTCAGATATTAAGTTTATGATTCCTTCTAGACCAGTTATGCATTTACGAAACCGAAGAGGGAAATCATGATACAAATAGTACGCCAGATTCTGTCTCGTCTGAGTCCTCAGAAACGCTAAATCCCTGCGAATTGTGGACTGAGAGATCTGGAGTCTATCAGCTATCTCTCTTTCGGAAAGATATTGAGCTGATAATCTTAACAAGTTTGTTCTACGATAGGCGATGTCGCAGGCGATCTTGTACTCATGATTAGTTTCGCCTTCTTCTTTTACTGGATAGACTGCTTCTATCGTCGTTGATGATGATGCCATTTCCGATTACTGACTGATTATATGTTTTCATGATGATGCATCAGACTAAAAAAGTCTGTGTAGAAAATGAATCAAATGGACATAATAATGAATCACTTATTTCTTGTGATTATATTATCAAGGAATTCTTGATAGAAGCGGTGATAGAGAAAGGGCGATCAGTTGGAAACTAAGTCTGAATGGGGGTGTTACTGGTACCATGAGTGGTGGTAGGAAAAGCTTTATTCGTAGATTTAACGCAAGAAGTTAGAGAATATGTAAATAGTTCGGATAAATAATCGAAAACAGGAGGATAGTCAAGTCAGCTTGACGATTTATTTATAACTATCTCTATATCTATATCTATCTCTATATTCAGTAACATAAATAACTTATACATAAACCCTGTTTTGATATCTAAATCTACACCATCATATCACATCATCATATTGTTAGTATTATACACAAGTTTTATTCATGAAAAATGATGAAATAAAATTTTGCGGCTTTATGTAATTTCGGTCAACATCATGAAGAAATAATCATAAAGATGAGGGCACATTAATTCTGTTATCTATTGATGAACTTATTTCCATACACTATCCAAAGTACTTGGCTTGAGCCGATGTATCTCTAATTCTGCATGCTTCTTAAAGTCCTCGATCTTATTATCATCATAACCCTTCTCTATTCTCAATCGTTCTTCCAATAATTTTTCTATAATATGTATGGCTTCAAAAGAATCTTCTAGGTCAATGTGATAAGCCTTTTCAAAAGCTGAAAGAATTGGTTCAAGTTGAAAAAACAATGCATCCCTAATCTTATTATGTTCGATAGGCCTAGCCATAATGAATTCACACCGTACCCATAGATAAAAGATATCATCATAAAGTAAACTGCGTACCTCATCCTCTAAACCTTATATAGGTTCAAGGTAAACAAACCGATACTTTTCACCTCACAAAAGATTTGATGTCGATTGAAGGAGCAAGAAGAAGCGAGTGTGAACGGTTTACCATCTAAGAGCCTTCATTTAGCTGAACCATCTGTCTCCCAAATGGCAAAGGTATTGTTCTCTGTGTCTGAACATATAGCAAAATATCCCATATTCGGTAC
>JBKPHJ010000080.1:0-4727 GCA_046729835.1 Thermoproteota archaeon | reverse complement strand
AGCTCCTCCATTAATCTCTTGATTTCAACCCACGGGCGAAGTTTTTGTAACCACAAATCAATTGGATCATCGACGGTTCTCATCGAGTTAGTTTGCTCGTATATTGAGCCGTCTTCCTGAATTGGTGGTTGAGGGAAATTGTTAGAAGAATTGGGAAAATTATGATTAGTATTGTAATAATTAGGGTTATGGGATTTGAAAGTTGAAAATTTAGAAACTTCATCATTCATATTACGAAATGGAAAGGCCATTGATTGAAAATCTGAGGGATGCTTCCTTCCTATATGTCGTTCCATGTTCCAGCGCCTTGTAAATGGCTCTCCACAGATCTTACAATTGTGCTTATTTCTCATTAGTAAAAATGTCACCTTTGAAGCTACGTGTACCTGGACCAGCTATAACAGAACTTGGAGTGACTCCGGAGTCACTCCAGTCACTCCCGGAGTAAGCCTTTTCGGTAAGCATGCAATATATAAATCGCGTCCGATATTTATAACTTTCTTATATAATACTTTAGCAGAACCTCTTTATAAATAATCGAAATTCTAGCCTTTTTTGTTGGTTTAATATCGAAGAATAGGACACGGTCAAAATATAACCTGATTAAAAAATTCTATTATTCGCCCTGTAGTAAATAGAATACCAGAAGTTTGGGCACCAGTTTCATCAATGAATTTTTGATGATAATTCTGCTACCATTGATCGAAATGAGGAACCAGATAGCAAATTAACAGAAACAAAAAGTTACAAGGTGTCCATCAAGACCTTCAATGCGTTTCCTGGTTCCAAACATGCAATAACAGACACAAATGTGTTGGGATTATCTTCGGAGCTATCACCGCTCTTATTGAAAGTGTAGCCTGCTAGATGTCATTGAAAACTTGAGTTGCATATTGGTGGGCCTGACCTGGAAACACCAAACTAATATGTGGCTATGGATTCCCTCATTTTCTTGTTCGATACTTGCTCATAATTCGTAGTCCTTCTTTATCACTCACCTGCCTGAAATGTTCGTAGATTGCTCCATCTGCTCTAAAAGGCTCAGGTGTTTCTAAGATCTAATGTCTCAGGTCATCAGCTAATTTGTCTATCCTAGAGTTTGGGTACTCATACTCTTTTCCTGGATTGATATTCTTGTTGCATTAGCGCATCCGATCTATTGTTTACGTCTTCATATAGCTGCTCGACCATTGGAAGATCGTTACCATATATTGATAAACATTCAATGACTTGATTTATACTCATGCCGTTTGTGTTAGCTATCAAACATACATTCAATAACCATAATACACGTTCACTTCCCATTTGGTTGTGTAATCTGGCAAGGGATTCCATGTTATTCAATTCGCAGAATTCTTCGTTGTAACTCTTAGGTTCTGGGCTTTAACATTAGACCTATTGCTGGATACAATATTCCTGCAGCGATGGGAAAAGCTATCATATCGTAACCTGCTGCCCACCAATATTTCTGCTACATTTACCTTCGTGTGGCTCGGTTCAAAAGAACTACTTTTGCGACATCTTTGAAGCTTCCTCCTGTGCCATAGCATTCTTGTATAAAATACCATTTGAGGCGCCGAGTCCTGTACCCACCATAACAGCCAAAAAGGAATTGTGTTTTCTGATCATAGACTGTGTTATCAGGGATAGCAACAATCAAAGATGAACGGACAACCTTGTTATAGGATTATTATATTAACGCCCGAAAGACGGTTTAAGTATGGTCGCTAATTTGTACTCTCTCCTGAAGAGTCACTGAGCGTTTTCTGAATTTCTTTTTGTACGTCATTCCCATTTCCATCACTAGTACTATCTAATATCCTTCGTATGCGGATAGCACGGTTGGTCCCGAGTCCCGAGATCATGGCTAACTCTGCCACAGAAGCGGTCAGTGTCCGTGCAGGAGTTCTAAATTTTTTCAGCATTCGAATAGCCGTCTTATCACCAACCCCGGGGAATGAAGAAAGGACAGAGAGCTGCTGAACATACATGGGGTTCCGCTTACGAATTCTTCTAAGTAGAGGACCATCAATCAATCCTTCCGTACGAGCTTGATTCGCCATCCTCAAGAGTAATTGGGAAGTATATTCTGAGGTAGGAGTCGGAATTATTGGTATCCTGAATTCTAGGACAACCCTCGTTAATGCTTCATAAATTAGAGGTAATTGTTCGAACTGTGATTTCGTATAATCGCCATTAATAATTTGAGAATGCTGGGCATGCTGATCGCATATGGTACCCTCGACTACAATTACTGGCCTAAGATAATTTTGAGCCAAGTCGTTGCACTGCAAAAATAGTCGTCCATCATAGATAGAGCCTACAAGATCTGAAATTGTCTTCCTTTCTATGGCGGTCTGAGAAGAAACAATGTAATCTCCCACCGTGAGAAAGGCGAATTCCACTGAAGCTCCTGCTTGACGAAGTAGCTCATGAATACGACTGCTTTTCTCTCTTTCATCGACTACGATCCTAACTACCACACTGGTTTGTAAATCTTTCACATTAATGTATCTAACTGTGCAAAGCCCTTTGCAAATAGAAATCTAGAGCAATCACGATTGCGCAGTAATAGAATTTAGATATCATTTGCACAGTTGATAAATTTGGCTATCCTATGTCATCATTGTCTTTATCTCTTCATTGTGGACTTGGAGCGGTGCCAGTACCTCCTATGGTTCCAGGCCCCCCTGTAGCACCGAGAGTGCCTTGTGCTCCTCGTATCATCTGATTTATCTTATTTTCTACTTCTTTCAGATTATCTTTAACTCTCGATTCTTGTTTTGAAAGCACCATAAGGCGAGTCTTAGCCAGCTCCTTCTTTTCTTCCAGTTCTTTAATAAGATCATCTTTGTTACCTTTAATTAGCAACGGTCCTACACTCTTGTAAACTGTGTCATCTGGCGCTACCTTCTTGAGATCCTCTAAGGCACGATCGATCTCAACAGATTCTAGTTCAACTTGCTGCTTTTGCATCATTATGGCTTGCAAATTTTGCTGAAGTTGTTGAAAGCGTGATACTTGTTCCTTGAGCCAAGGTGGAAGTTCTTGTTCGCTCATTTGTGTGACAAGAGTTACTAGTCACCAACATAAAATCATACCGCTAACTATCCGACAAAGTGTCGATACATAACCCAGAGAGTCTTAGATACGAGTTTATGGATGCCCGTAAAGATGAAATATCATCTGCTTCTATTCGAATCGTTATTACGTGATCGTCGATAGAAATTCGGGATGTAGCTGAATTGTCCTTTGAGAAGTACTTCGTATCTGGGTATAACGCCAGAAAAGTAGCTTTGGCAATGGATCTTGTGTCCCTATTCTTCGCCTGAAATGATAATACTATCTCTGACCTACATGGCTTGCGTGCTAATATCATAAGCTCCCGAGGCTACTTTAAGATGACACTTAGGACAATGCCAAATTCCAAGAGCGATCCGTGAAAATTTCTTTGAGCCACATGATGGGCATTTTCTACTTTTTTTAAGGATTCGATATACGGCTCCGTATCGTTTGCGTACTGTCGCTCCAAATTTTACACCCAATCCTCTTAGCGATGTGGATTTGCGTCTTCTTCTAGTCACCATTGCCGGTAAGCTCTCTTAATTTGGTTCGAACCTCCTCTCCTTTAATTCTTGCTATTTCTGCGGCCTTTTTGACTTGTTCTATCGTAAATGAGCCTGTGTATCCTTTCTGAAGGGCCGCAAAATCTCCGTCAGAATTTGTGGTAATGGTAATTCTGGCGTCCATGCACGCTTCCTCTTCTGCGGTTGGGTCAAGTATCACAGAATCACCTATCTTGACAGCTGTTATAGAAACAGGGATTGTTGTAAGCGGAGGATCCATTTTCTTTCCAGTATTTGTTACGCTTATATTGTCTTGGACCTCGAAGACTGGAAGTTTGGTAGACATCAATGCAGATACTACCGCGTAGGATGTTGCGTCGAAGAGATTACCATCATAATTTATGATACTGCAATCAATAAATATCGTGTAGACTATTTTACCTGGAATCAATGCCAACTTATCAAGAGCCACCATTTCTGATTCTCTCACTCCTCTATCCACTACTCTGGCCAGCTCGATAGTTTCCTCATCAGGAGGTCCTGGTTCAACGTAAGGTGAGGCAATAGGAAGGACCTCTGCTGAGATTATCAAGGCGCCCTTATCCTCTAATCCCTCGAAAGGCTCTCCTGTTTCTACCTTTACTCCAGCAACAACCTCTGAATTACCTAATATGACCCTTGAAGAACCGTCTGCTTTGCCGATAATGCCCAACTCTATTTCAAGCGGCCTCATCTCGTCGAGATCTCTTCCGTCCAGTCTCTTTGATCTTGCGATTGCTTCTCGCATTTGTTGCTTCCGAAGGTGCTCAACAATTATAGTCGAGCGCTTTGATGAACTCATTATTCTTCTTTCATCTCCTGATCATTTCCAAAGTACTTTTGAATAAGTGCTTGTCTTTGAATCGCATAAATCATTTTGCAACCCTGTAATGCCTTATCCAGACATTCATTAAACTCTTCCTTGTTCAAAATGCCATCTAGCTGTAGAAGAGTAACCTGTTCGAGATGCGGCATGTATGCCAGAGGCATGTCAGCACTCCCTTCCTTATCTTCAACATCATTTATGTCTAGAACAATCTTGCCATCAACCTTTCCCGCAGCACATGCAGGAACAATATCTCGCATGTTAATGCCAGCATCGGCCAGGGCTACAGATGCAGC
>JBKPHJ010000079.1:0-22483 GCA_046729835.1 Thermoproteota archaeon | reverse complement strand
GCCCAATATAGGAATGATGAGGTGTCCAATGTACTACCGATGAAATCTAGAATTTCAGAAGCAGCAAGAGATTTCATATTCCTGTGGGTATACATCTCATCCAGACAGGATCGGACCTTTCTTTCAATCACCGGTCCGTAGTTAGCAAAAGGTATAAGGATGTTGCCCAATCTATGAATATTCTCCTTAAGTAGAGTAAGATCATCCAGTCTGAAATCCCCACCGTAATAACTCGCATAAGTTCGTGCAATGTCGTGATCCAGGGCGCCACAAGTCGTTATAATGCAGTCAAATACACGCTCCTTTATTAATTCACGGATAATTCCTCTAGTACCTGTAGATGCAAGAGAACCTACGAATGAGAGAAATCTGGTACAGTCACTATCGCGTTTCATTGTTTTCAAGATTTCAATCCCATCTGCGAGATTTACTGACTCAAAACCCCCCGAATTCGCCATTTTTCCGATAACATCTGAAAGGCTTGCTCTAGAGAACGAATCGTAATCGTGTATAGGATTACTTAAAAGATTGTCAGAAGGAGTATTAGTAGTAGTAGTAGTTGTTGTTTTCTTACCCTTCTTACTTTGTAGTTTTTGCCATGAGCTGGAGCTTGTCTTGTGATGATTTTGTTTTTTGGTACGCTGCACGGCTTCTCATTATTTCGAACCTATAAAATACCTTTCATGATGGCAATTCGAGTTCGAACGATAGATGTAAACTCGCCGTCGTCGCTGGGTTTTGTAAAATGGTGCTGAATATAGTGAAATGCTAGAATTTATAAACACTTCTCTGGCCTTCCTGAATGAGAAAGTGAAAGGAGTCTGCTAATCCAGGCTAATCTCGCCTAGATGGCCCTGCAGTGGAGGGCTCCATAACGTGAAGCTCATTTAGAACCTTGACGACGCCTTCTATCTTCCATGCCTCTTCTCCCACTCTACGTTTGTCCTCGAAAGTTTTTACTGACCCTGTAAGGGATACTACATGGTCAACAACATTGACAGCAACCTTGCTGGTGTCCACGCGAGGAATATTTTTCAGTCTCGATGAGATAAATTTTCGAAGCTCCTCGTCAGTTCTTTTCCCAGGGAGCTGCTCTTCAGAACTATAAGGATTGTTACTAAAGTAATAACCGGCATAGTAATTATCTTCAGTGTGAGGCTTACCTTTGTTAGTGTCATCTGATTCATACATACCTACAACTGAGCTAATGATATTTTTAAGCATTCCCGAATTTACGTCACCTAATACGCAATGACAGGATTTGATTCGCTATGTATACATTTTAAAGTAATCGCGATGACTTTAATAACCAGTGAACAAATTTCACAGCTTTTCAGGACGTAAAATCGATCCACCTCCCATTTCTGGTAATATGCGCGTCCGCGAACTCGTAGAATATTATGGTGGAACTGGGTTTAACGCTCGTAGATTGTACGAGGCACTACAAGTAACAAAGAAGATGATAAATGAGGGTGCATCTGTTTGTCTGACTCTAGCTGGTGCTCTTGCGCCCATAGGCCTAGGAAGAGCGATTTCAGCTTTGATAGAGAACGGATTTGTCGATTGGATCGTTTCTACTGGTGCAAATGTTTATCATGATCTTCACTTCGCCTATGACCTTCCTGTGAGACAGGGTCATTTTGATGTAAATGATGATATACTCTATTCTAGACAGATTGTTCGAATCTATGATGTATTCATTAAAGAAATCGGAACGCTCCAAAAGCAGGACAAGATAATTCAGGACGATATTCAGACCAATAAGAAGGTTGTTCTTGGTAGTTCTTCAACAGCTGATATTTGTAATTTATTAGGTAAGACTGCCGGAAGCAACTCGGTATACCCTAAAAGATCATTCACAGTAACTGCATTTGTGAATGACGTGCCGATCTACGTGCCTGCTATCGCCGATTCATCGATTGGATTGAACATGCTGCCTCTTCTCCTTGAGAACAAACCAGTTAGTCCTAATGTGGTTGTTGATATTGCAGAGTCAGCTGCAATTCTCTGGAAGAGCAAGAAATCTGGAGGAATCGAATTGGGAGGAGGTGTCCCAAAAAACTTCTTTCAACAGACCGGGCCGGCCTTATTTCAAATTCTCAAGCTAAAGGAGGGTGGACAAGACTACCTAGTGCAATTTACTGATGCTAGATCTGATACTGGCGGTCTATCGGGAGCAACTTTGCAAGAAGGTAAGAGTTGGGGAAAAATTAAATCTGCCCATGAAGGAAATGTGATAGTCTATGGAGATTCATCAGTCTATTTCCCTCTTCTGTGTTCGTACGTATTGTCAGAGTGTAGACCGCGTAAACCAAAGCGAATTTATAGAAAGAAAAATGAGTGGCTGAAGCAGATGAAGGATGCTTATCTCCAAACCAAAAATTGAGGCCTAGTCATGCTCGCCAAGCCGCAGACATTGATCGGTTTTTTGTATATCCACTGGATCGAACATCAATACAGCCAGCTGATGCATAATGAAAAAGAATAAAGACCATGTTAAGCTGAAGGTGAGAGAAATTGAAAAAGGGGATTTAACAAATGGCTTCTTAGCCACTCTCACGAATTTATCCGAATTGGGAAACATAGGTAGTGATCTAAGAAGAGCTGAAGCGGTGTTAAATGCAATTGTCGCAAATCCGCTTTACAAAATTTTTGTTGCCGTTGATCATGATACGTCGGAGATAATCGGGAGTACAACTCTTCTTATTGAACAGAAATTTTTACACGACGGAGGCAAAGCAGGACACATAGAGGATGTTGTGACGCGCAAAGGTTACCAGGGATTAGGTGTTGGCTCAGCCCTCATTGGACACGCACTTCAGTTTGCCAAGATGTCCGGCTGCTATAAGGTGATATTGGACTGCTCAGAAGCCAACATAGGCTTCTATCAGAAGGCCGGTTTTAGGGTACACGAAACTTCGATGAGATACGATCTACATTGATTGATCTTTCCCCCCACATGGATTGGCTTTTTAGCCATGATTTGCAGAGCTGGAACTGTGAAAAAGAGGATCTAATAAAAGTGATGACTGACCCAATTCTAGAGGCATGGAATCGAAGGTTCCATAGATTATTCATCTGCGTAGCCCATTTACATGTGTTAAGATATGGATTCAAACAGGTGAACTTATTGTCATCACACTTGGATCATCATCTGGAACTCAACCCAACGGATCATGTGGAGATTGAACAACCCAAGGGGACAAGAAGGTTCACGGTCTACCTCGCTTATTCGCTTGTCGGATAAATCATGACCTCCCATACTGCATAAGGGAATTGGAATAAAGCGAACCGCTACTTATCTTTCATTTAGCTTATTTGTCAGTTGTTTTATCTGCGAGATATCCCTGCTACCGATGAGATCGAATATTTCGATTCTGGTCATAAAATTTGAAATCTGCTCCATGGTCGACTTCAAGACCGGGTTTGCACCGCTTGCACCCTTTATATGACCTTCATCTGTGATCCCATTTTTGTAAAGCGAAGTCAAGGCTTGCCCAGGAAGATGGCCTCTACCATCCCTACCACACAAAATTAAATATCTCAAATTCGGAGAGTTGTGCACAGTCCAAATAATATCATCGATTCCTCTATTTTCGGATAGTAGTCTACCAACGATACCTTACTATACCTTATTCATAATATCCTGATGGGAAACAATATCGGTCATAAGGCCCATATCTGACAACGTACAGATTGCTACTTTCCTTCCATTTCCTTTCAAATAAGTTAATGGTATTGGGATAAGGTATTCACATATCTTGCCAGCCAAGACCTGCAATAGAAACACTAGTTTCTTCATTATCTGTTCAATCGCAGCATTGTGCAGATTGATATCGTATATTCGTTTGGGAACAGATTATCCATTGAAACGTAATACTATAACCGTTGCTTCTCGTAGAGTGAAAACCGTGGGTGTTGAAATCAATTATATAACAATCCCCTAGATTATTAGTCGATAGAGCGCAATGCCGAGAGATGACGGAATAGTTGTGATCTTTACCGGAAAAGGGAAAGGAAAAACAACTGCAGCATTAGGTATCGCTTTGAGATCGGTTGGTCATGGTCAACGAGTCGCCATGATACAGTTCATCAAAG
The DNA here is from genome assembly GCA_046729835.1 of Thermoproteota archaeon. GTDB lineage: Archaea > Thermoproteota > Nitrososphaeria > Nitrososphaerales > Nitrososphaeraceae > TH5896. The sequence continues at coordinate 18,385 of JBKPHJ010000079.1, read as the reverse complement.
GGGAATGGTATTATGGTGAATTGACGAGCTCAAGAAGACTAGAGCCTGAATTTGACATGATAGTGTCAGGAAAAGGTTTTGTAGGGATTCTAGATGATGATCATTCTCTAGAAGAGCATGAAACAGCAGCTAGGAAAGCTGTGAGCATAGCAAAGGAGAAGGTCTGTTCAGGTGAGTATGACGTGGTGATCCTAGATGAGATTAATTACGCCTTAAAGCTCAATCTCATAGTGATTAAAGATGCTCTTGATCTTATAAAATATAAGGCAAAGAGGACCTCCGTGATCCTTACTGGTAACTATGCCCCACCCAGATTGATAGAAATGGCTGATTTGGTCACGGAGATGAGGGAGATAAAACATCCATTTAAGAATGGAGTGAAGGCGAGGAAAGGAATTGATTTTTGACTTCGCTGTTTAGGTGTTCTATCTCGGGTTCAGGGAATGCTTGTATTTGTCTTGGGGAGCGTTACATAATGCCGAGCAAAAGGATCTATCTAATCGCGTATGTTTAGGACGAAACATCAGAGCTCAGAATTTCAAATCGAGTTGGGCGTTTTTACCCTGATCTATGTTGGTAATAATATAATGGCAACATTAAAGTAGCCGATAAGTGGCGTTTACCGTTATAAATGATGACTGCCGAGGTTCGGAGGCTTCCTGAGGAAGGGGAAATCGTTCTAGTAACGATTAAGGAAGTGACAGGTCATGGGGCATACATAACCCTTGATGAGTATAACGAAACTATAGGTTTTCTCCATATTTCCGAGATTGCTACCGGATGGATCAGAAACATTGAAAGATATATCAGACCCAAACAGAAGACTGTTCTAAAAGTTATAAGGGTTAACAGAACGAGGGCAGAAGTGGACTTGTCGCTCAAGCAGGTTACCGGCGACGAAAGAAAATCGAAGCTGATTGAGGTAAAGAAAAATGAAAAAGCCTCTGCCTTCATGGAGATCGTAAAGAGGAAAGCCAACTTATCGGATTCTGAATTGACCACCCTTGAAGATGAAATCCTTAAGAAATACGATCTTGTATATGATCTGTTCGAGACTGTTTCCAAGAAAGGTATCGAATCAATTCGTAGTCTAGGTTTATCCGAGGAAGTCATGAAGGCAATCGAGGTAGAGAGTAACAAGATACAAATTCCTCACGTGGAAATAAGGGGAATCCTTAAAATCTCCCTAGGTAAATCTGACGGTATAGACAGGATAAAGAATATCCTCTCCGCAGTCGAAATGGCCAAGTCCAATACGGCTGTGAGTATTACTTATATTTCCGCTCCTCAGTATAGAATGGTGGTCAAAGCAGATAATTTCAAGACTGCAGAGAAATTAATGAATAATGCCCTAGAAAAGATCAAGGCCGGAGTCAGTCAAGATCGGGGCAGCTTCGAGTTCAAGAGAGATCAGTCGAGAAAGATTCACTCGTAAATATGAAGAGGCATCTGATGAGGCTATGTTCAAGATGTAGTAGATATACTTTGAAGATTCACTGCCCTATTTGTGAGTCACTAACCATCAATCCGCATCCACCTAAATATTCTCCAGATGACAAATATGTTAGGTACAGGGTTTCTGACAGATATTCAGCAAATTAGGGCAATGAATTTTAGCTATCTAAGAAATGAAATTAACGGTGTGTGTTGTCTATGCCGATAAACTAGATAGTAACTACTGCTGCCTCGTTGTACACTCAGCTCGTGACTCCCTGCATTGCGAAGTTTATGGGGTTACCTAATTTTGAGGTGAAAAGGGCTGAGACTTGGTCAGATTTATCAAATTGTTGGCTGCAAATCCGGTCGCATTGGTGTTTTGTGTTTTTTCAATTACTGTATTGATAGCTGTATCATTGGTTGCATCTTGTGTCATATTGCTTGGACCCAAAGTCCCCGTCATATTAGAGGTTTCATTTAGTATATTACTAGTAGTATTGTCAATGAACTGACGAATTGCAAAATCCGTCGCGTTAGTGTTCCGCATCTGCGTAATTACAGCTTCCATCAGAGCTTGGGGAGAACCGAATGATCCTACTAGAGATTCACCTGTTTGATTTGTCATACTCTGGTTGGACAAGGGAGAAGGAGAGGCCGTTGAATTAGATGGGGTAGCTATTGGGAACTGTTGAGCAGATGCTACCCAATCTTCTTGGTTTGCTACATGATAGATACTTCCAATCGTAGCTATAATAACGAAATTCATTAAGGTTATTACTAATCCCTTAGTACATTTCTTCATTGATGAACAACATTTATCATTGGATTTATTTATTTCTACCTTCTATTCTATTGGAAAGTACAGTTAGAATAGTATCCGGATTGGGGGATATTTGAATTAATATAAAAAAGTTATGGTGAGATTAACGGGTTTCTCAAGTTACTGTCTGATATCTCTTATCTCCCTATGCAGATTCCACTTGGATTGCTTACTTCACAGTTGTTGTCTGCATACTGGTTGCTATTGATGTTCGTGGGAAGACCATTGGCGTTATTGATATCTATTACATTCTGTAGAACATTGTTTTCTCCAACATTGTTTGCTGAGCTCTGTGCATCGAAGAAAGCACCGTTCTGACTCCCATCAATATTGTTCATAGAGACTTCAGATCCCTGGGTGTTTACGAATGTGATTCCTGCAAGCACGTTCCCGCTCATCAAGTTAGACGTGATACTAACTCCGCTGCTGGAATGTGTAGCTATACCAAGTTGATTTTGTTTCACTATGTTTTGCTGCACGTTCGTATTTTCGGAACCAGTCATAAATACCCCAATCTGATTGCTGTCAAGTATTAATGATGACAGCTTCATACCGTTCGCACCTGTAACGAGCACTCCTGCTTGGAAGTTGTTTATTGAACCCGGTCCATTTATTATGACATTATCCGTGTTTGGTACCATTATCCCAACCTTTGAGCTATCAGGTCCTGGCCCCGTGATCGAGTATCCATTCATGTTTACTACGGTGTTATCACCACCAATTATGATTCCGTCTCCACTGCAATCAAGATTCGCTGTAAGATTCACTAACCCGCTGACGACTTGTCCACATGCGGCGTTAGACACCATCGGTTGTACCTGTGCCATTATTGGCAACGGAGTTGTTGTTAAACCGCCAATCGCCATTAGTGACACTAATGTTGCTACCATGTATGACACTATAGTTCGTTTCATTCAGAAAAACGCTAGCAAATATACTATTTATGCAAAACTCTAGTTTGTACTAATCATCTGCATCGTGTCTATCGAATATAAATATTCAATTATGTTATCCTTTGTACAACGGTCTCTGTATAAAGCATCTTCCCACCATGGCTATCACAGCTCACAGGAATAACCAGTTTGTATCTGTTACCAATGCGATATTTCTGAAATACCGAATTCGTATGAGTTTGACTAATCGTCAAGGCCGCGTCGAGGGCATGTGCAGAATGAAACTGAGTACATGAGTAGATTATGATAATTTACCATCTTGCGGCGATTGGCTGTGCAATTCGATTCGACGCAATTTGCTCTTCTTACTACGTAAGGACGAAAACCCTTCAATGGTCAGACCAAATGTTATCTTCTATCCCGAGTAGGTGTGTTCTTAGGAATAAGGTTTTTAGATGCAACATATGAAGGGTATTCTTATGCGGATAGCTATTGTTGGTGCAGGCGTCGCGGGAAGCTATCTAGCATGTATGATTTCAAGGATGGGCCATGATATTGAGGTCTTCGAAGCAAATGATAGGGAAGGACATTGGCCCATATGTGCATGGGCAGGATCAAAGAATATGCTTTCAAAATTTTCCACGCAAGCCGGACTTGAATTCAGTAACTATATCACCCATACTGGGCATGTGCTAAAGATTAAACTGCCTCAAGATAAAGAGGAGTACCTAGAGCTCAATGGTTTGGTGACTTACAATAAACTAGAATGGGAATCCGATTTACTCCGAGGGATCAATGTCGTTTACGGCAGGAAGTGCAATTTGGAAAAATTTCCGCTCCACGAATATGAATTGGTAATCGACTGTACAGGCTTTCATAGGTCGTTACTTCCAAGATCCAATGAGGATTTTATAATCCCCGCCTACGAATATCTGATAGAAAATCTTGAAGGATTGGAAGACTTTTACGTAATTGGATATAAAGGTGCGAGAGGGTATTTCTGGTGTTTTCCTCTGAACGAAGGCCGGGCCTTCGTGGGTGCAGGCGATATGGATAGGAAATATTATGGCATCTCAGAGTTCTTGGCTAATCATCCAGAATGCAGAATTAGGAAAAAAATAGGCCGACCCATACGCCTTGCTCCACCCCGGAGAATGCAACCATTCGTTTGGAGAAATGTAATTGGCGTGGGAGAATCGATCGGCTGTGTATTTCCGATGCTAGGAGAGGGAATCATACCTTCTTTGATATGTTGTGACATATTCTTACAGGAGCTTAGCAAGTGCACTGGGAACAAAGATGTATTTGGGTACGATCGATACTCGAATAAGGTACTAAGGAGATTTCGATATTACGACGATGTTTACAGAATAATACGGTTGAAAATGGGATCTTCCCTGAACATGGTAAGGCATTTTAAGCTGATGATGAACATGTACCGAAACATGAAAAAAGAAGAAGCCAGGTTTGGATTCGAAGTGAGTCTAGCCAAGATGACAAGGTTCGTAAACGCACTTTAGCCGAGTGCGCAGATCAGACTAACACCACCTTCTAAAAGTAGAAGATGGATAAGGATCAGTTCTCTGCCTCGGGCGTAGTCGCAGAGGATATCTATGGCCATATTAATAATAGGGGTTAGGTTACCGAAACCTCGATCATATTCAAGGAACACACGAAATCAAACCGACGTTAAGATTGCCATGTTAGACGCGTCGTGTAAAGCTAAGGAAAAAAGGCTCACACTTTGATACAGTATCACGATAATGCGCAATAGCATAGCATTGAATTTGATGTGACTATTGTCCTAATAGGTCAGAGTTGGTCATTGAAGCTTTCTGCCAGGTTTTTTGAAGATAACAGATAGCATCCTTCTTTTTTGGGTCTCCCTGATGAATCCTCGTATCTCTTGGTCATATAGTCGATCATATCCCTCTATTTTTGGCTTGTACGCGAGATAATAGTATAGCATATAAATCGCTCCAATCCTCCCCGTAACCTCTCCAGTTGCTAAATACTTCGTGAATCTACCTAATGCAAACAATGGATGATAGCCTAAAGTCTTCATGCTTGCTCCAAACTCGTAAAATTTGTGATTCTTACCTAGGGGTCTAGAGTGCTGGAACCTTACATTATTTTGTACGGCGCTCCTACACCCAAGGCGTTCTGCCTCATAAAGAACTGCTGACTCATAGCCCATCAGCTCGGGATAGAAACCATCCCAATGGGTTTGTTCGAAGAATGAATTGCGAACAAATCTGCCTGCGCCATGGGGCTTCTCTGGTCTGTAAGTCGAGTAGTTGCCTGATGCAATTGCAATTTCTAAATTGTCATCCATAAATGCGACCAAACTTTTCGCATATTGCGGAGGATAAATAGTATCATCAGTTGCTATCATATGATACGTTGTATGTTCAAAGTTCTTCTCTCTGGAATATGTGATAGCTTCGTTCCAGTTCCTCACAACTCTGCTGATATCATAACCTAGATCCAAGTGCTGAATGATATAAAGTGAAGGCCATTCATGTCTCATCTTCCCCAAGATCTCCGCAGTGTTATCGGTCGACCCGTCATCTATTACAATTACGTAACGTGGAGTTAACGTTTGGTTTCTCAGCGACATTAGGGCGGTGTAAATACTATCCGCTGAATTCCTGCAGGTGACGATGACGAAATACGTACCCATATAATAGGGGTCATTAGAGCGCTAATTAAAGTTCTGCCAGCCTGAAGTTCATAAATGTGAGTGCTTGAATAGTTGAAGGAAGATTGCAAGCGGCCTAAGCTGCAGAAGACCTACCCATTATGTTCCTGGAGATCCGCATTTGCAAATTGTAGACACCTAGCTACATGCCTTATATGCATTAATAACCTGATTTTCATACCTGTCCCAGATTAGCTTCTTTCTTGCTAGCTCATAAGTTTTCCTGCGCAAATTGTACAGTTCATCGGGACGTTCCTGCAAATGATCAAGCTGTTCTATTAACCCTTCATAATCATCAAACTTAATACAACAATCCTGAAGCGAGTCCAGAACCGGATAAATGGATGAGGTTAACAAAACGGCTAATCCTGCATGAGCATATTCGTAAGGTTTGTTTGGATTCGTATAATAGTGGGCCCAGTGCTTTTTCCAAGGCAATAGACCCACAGTATGTTTCGACATCTCGGCAAACATCTTTTGACGTGGCAAGAATCCCATGAACCTTAGATGTGGAAACGAAGGATCAGACCAACCAGCGACTGTCAAAGGATATCTTATTTTGTCCTCGAACAATTCAAAGAGGCCACTCATCTGCCTTTGTGGATACATCACTCGATCATTGCCATCACCTCCAGAATAAATGCAATCCACTTCAGTTTGATGAACTGGACTGCTCAGGTTTTCGACTTCAGACAGCATCGGATAATTTGGTACTACATAAGATTTTACGTTCATGCGCCTATCATAGTCCTCTGCTATTGTCTTAGAAACAGCAATAACTGGTGCAGTGGAAATGAGTTTTTCCTCCCACTTAGTCCACAATCCTATCGCATAGCGGTCTATCAATCGTCTTCTCATCCGCCTAATGGTCTTCTTTAATGTGAAGGATGACGCGTTAGGCCTGCTTATTCGACCAATACGAAGATTGAATGGTTGGTAATCCATTTCCATGAGTATTCTAGATGACATAGACCAGTATTCATGGTCATCGTAGACAAAGGGTACATCTAGCTCAGAAATTAGTTTAGCAGAATATAGATTATGCGCATGGACTATATCTGGAGTCTCCTGCTTCAACACATTCTTTAATTGCTTTTTCACCTTTTCCCAATAATATGGAATGCCCAGTCGTGCCTTGCTGTTCCAGTCGATCTCATAGGTACTGGCAAATTGAGTTCCATTAATGTTATTTCCCTTTCTACCTGCAAAGCTTACTCTGTAACCTTGCTTGATTCCTGTAATTGCCGACTTTTCTACTCGCCAGTCTGGCAGGCTCTCATGGGAGACGTGTAATACCCTCAAATGTATGGATGCTCAATATTGACTTCATTTAATAAATCTATTACAAACAACAGTATTATCGGTAAGGATTACCATTTCTAAGTGATTTCTAAATAATAGAATGGTAGAACTGAAAGTAATTGAAGTGATTTAATCACTCATAGGGATCACTATCTGGAATCAGTTGGCGTAAAACCGTTGTTTTCGGGAGGCTGTAACCGAAAGTGATTTGTACCAAAGCAGTCGAGATTTTTTGAAGTGATAAGGGCTTTTACGAGACTGTATTCGGACTATTTTGATTCTACTAGAATAAATTAGCTTATACGGTCTGCAAATAGACACGGTGATGTTCTCCAGTTTCCAGTTTATTGAGAAAAAATTACATGATGACGGTTGATTTACCATGGATCGCTATCTCGATCTAAAGATCTCACTTCATTGTTTCTAAGAGTTTTTGTAGGTAGAATACTACATTACAAGTTATCTTCGTAAGAGTTTACGATGCTATCTTCGATCCACAAGCGAGCTGTCTCTTCAGAACCCCGATTGATACCCTCAGGATCGTCCTCACGGGAGATTCCTTGATACTTATGACCTGATATTCTTACTCTGGCCTTGTCCTATCTCTGCTTCATTGTAATCGTGAATATCGCTAGCGGGGGGCACATTAATGCGATCTTCTGTGTTTACGGTCCGTTCAGTCCTTCGCGGTGCCGTGCGCACGATCTTGTAAAGCATTTCTCTCATCTGCTTTTTCTCCTCTTCAGAAACCTTACCGTCTATAAGGTCTATCACAAACAACCACATGGTTGCCCCTATTTCATTTTGCTTGAACAAGGCTTCCTGTTCCACTTTCCACTGGGTCTTTCGATGCCAATATCCGATTATAATCGCAAGTGGAAAGTACAAAGACACAAAAATTATTGCAAAAACCCATATGCTCTGAAAAGTGTCTTTTAAGAAAGGTACTTGATCTATAAGGAGTCCATACTGTATCGTAACAAAGTTTGCAAAGGTCATCAAGAATACTAGATAGATACTATGACCATTGCGAAAATCTAGCCACCGTCTTCTGACCCAATTACCGGCCAAACCTTTCAGCAGGTGTTCTGCTTTCACATTGATATAAGGTCTAATAACGTTAAAATACATTACGAATTCTGATAGAATTGCAATTGTTGAATACTTACTTTGCCCACCTTAATGCATGCTAGTTATATTTCTAGCTCCTAGAGATAATTGGTAAATGCTAAACAGATCGTTAGAATGTAGGTTTACAACTTCATAGGAGCCACTCAAACCATTGTGATTGAGATCATCTTTTCCTTTCACATCAACTAGATAAAAATGATCAGAATATCTGCCAATTGCATTCGTTAATGAGCTATTCGGTCCGACATAACCAACAAAACTCCGATTCCCTTCTAGTCCTGATACGAACCATCCTCTCCAGTGATTGCTTCCTAAAATTATCGAGTCAGTCGAGGTATGGGTGTTTATCCAATCAATCATGTCGAGCATCATAGGGGAATCCTCGACTCTAATCGAATTGAATTGCATTGACTTTGGAGCAAATTTCTCAACGTTCTTCGCAAAGAGACCAATGAGAGACACCTGACCATCATATGAAAGAACAGCATATGCGATACCAGGTAGAGCAAAAAGCACAAAGATAGCCACTGACAAAGAGGTGAACCTAATGTGATGTCTAACCAATTTAGAGATCTTTTGTATAGTAATAATAAACCCATATCCAGCAAAGATCGAAAGAGTCATACCGAATAATAGAATCCATCTATCTGCAACAAGCTGACTTGCATGAGGAAATACTATCCATGATATGGAGCCTAGAAGAGCAGTTATGAGGCTCAGTCTCAGTGATCGTTCTTCCAATCGAAAAAAGCCGACAACAGCTAAAGGAATAAGCAAGACATTCATGCTTATGAGATAGACAAGAAGATTAGTTTGATTATAAGCAGGATCAACCAATATTTGTCCACCTGGATTTTGACCGTTGTCGTTTAGGTCTATCACATCATTGAAAACAGAGTCCAGAATGATGTTCCCATGTCCGATAATAAACAGAAACACAAGAAATAGTGCTAAAGAAACTATAGCGCATAATGTTACCATCCTTTCTCTATTCAATACCGAATATATGCAAAGAACCAATACAAGCCAACCCCCCACCATCCGGTCAGAAATAACAGAAAGTATTGTAAAGGAAAAACAAGGAATTAGCAATCGAAGAGGAATTCGACTAAAATGATTGTTGTGAATGCGGATCAGAATAGATACTGCAAAGAGCATCATTGCTATGGAGAACATGTCCCGGTGTAGGTCCCAGGCAGTTCTCAAAACCGGTATCTGGATAATTACAAAAAGAGAGAGCAGCGCTGCCGAGAGAGCGTCATTTTTTATTATGGCCTTTCCGACAGAAAAAATTGATACCGCAAAAATGCCATAAACAAAAATTGAAAATGAAGTTACAGTAATCTGAGGGGAAAGTCCTGACAAATTCTGCACAAAATGAAGAATGTATATATAAACTGGATATTCGTTTAATATGGTATGCAATTCATTCTCAAAATCAGATAGCATTGGAATATAGTAGTTAATCACGTCATAGCCTATCGGATACGGATAAGCAACTAATTCAGTAACAGTCTTTAGGACGCCGGCTGAAAAAAAAACTATAAGGTAGATAGGAAAATCTGCTTTTGCAAAAGTACTAATTTGTTGTGAAGAAAACTTTTTTCCTAATAGAGAATTATTGGAAGTCAATTACCTCGCCCTTGACGAAGTACGTTTTCCTTTTGAGCATTTTATGATGTAGATGTAAAAATTTGGTCATGCATTCAAAGAGGATGCATTGGATTCATTTCAGCAGTAACAAATATCCTGTACCATACCTCTAGGCTGAGAAGTTGCAGTATCTTGCTAATATATCTAATGTCAAGATTTTCTTCAATCCTCTTAAGCGTTCTATAATACCAGTTCTTATCTATCAGATAGTCTTCGAATATGCGTCCATTATCTAACATGGTATTCACTATTTCTCTTCCAGAATTAGTCCAGAGATTTATCAGGTTCATGCCGTATCCAACCTTTGGACTACCGTACATGCCAAAACTGGGTGCGGACCTCCTTAAGATTTCACGTAAAGGACTCTTCCCTATATTGGATGCCAAGTCGTACCTGATCTCTGACGGAATACTAATCGCCAAGTCTATGACATCATTATCCAATAGTGGTGAAGCGCCTCGTATTTTATAGAATCGGTAGTATTTATCATTGGTGGGCACAAAATCATGCAGGAGCTTTCCATTGTAATCGGCTAATAGTACTTGATCTAGGGGATGCAAGCTGTTGTCAAAATACTCTCTGAGGAGAGAGTAGATCGATGACCAGTCGAACCCTGCTCTATTTGTAAACATATCTTGCTGATCGGCCACCCAGTCTCTTTCGTGACAAGATAGATATAACTTGACTCTTTCTAACCAGTTCGAACCCTGCCGACAATTTTGGAGGAATTTTGAATATCGGAACGTGTACCCTGCAAAGACTTCATCACCTCCGTCTCCGGTAAACAACATATCAGAAATTGATTTTGCTTTCTTAACAAAGTAATACTGATAGATGTTCCATCTCGGTTCTTTTATAATATTTAGCATCAGAGGTAAATCACGAAGGGGATCCTCGACATACACTTGCTGAAAACCTGCGCCCTTCTGTTCTGCAATCTTCCTGGCCTCGTGAGCTTCATTCATATCGTCAAAACTAATGTTTATACATTCGATGTCTAGATCAGGGTATTCGTCACGCAACAAACACAGAACTACGTTAGAGTCTACTCCCGCACTCAAAGCGATACATACTCTATCTTGAGCTAAACCCTCTACTTCTCTTCGAATTACAGATCTGATCTTGTTCTCAATCTGGCGAACAGAAGCGATATTTTGACATGAGTAGGAATTAAGAATATCAAGGCCGGAAACATCCTTTAATCTCAAAGTAGGAACGTAAATATTCAGAGGGTCGTATCGAAGAGTCATTAAGGAAAGAATGTTCATTGATCTATTATTCTCTAATTACTGTCCATGATAGCATATGGTATTTATTATTATTGGTTCGTTCTATATACACTATCTAAGAACTTTACTGATTTGCCTACAGAATGAAACTTCTCAACATACAGCCTTCCAGCTTTAGATAATTTGCGTTGCTCTTCAGTATCACTCAAAAGAGTCTCCAAATCGCTTTTCAATGAATCCTTCGTTGTTCTGTAGATTGGAGGGTTATAGCTTTGAAATAGAAAAGAGCTGACGTATGTGACAACTGGTTTCCCCAACGCCATGGCCTCCAATTCTAATTTCCCGAACCATCCAATCTGGGGTAGTATCTTTCCAACGACAAGATCACATGATGAGAGAATTTTCAAGGTATCATCATGAGGGATATCGAATATAGTTATAACTTCACATTTCCCTTCCTTCTTCAGTTGGTTCAGAGCAGTTGAGTACAAATCTTCATACTTTTTGTACAGCCTATAATGGGGGTAGTGAGCTACTATCGGTTTCTTTGTATGGTTGAAGTAATTTGATGAAATAGGAAGATACACTAGTTTGTCTAGATCAATCGGCGTAGGAAACCACTTCCCATTTGGCGCATACTCGAGAAGGTCAGGAGTCGAAACTAGACAAAAATCGTTATCAAATTTTCCTCTTAAATCGTCTCCATGGTAATGCTTCAGGTAAATTTTCCCTCCTCTCCGTTTTTCCAGTGTCCTCCTTAGAGATCCATATGGATAATGATAATGCCATACTTCGAAGTCGTTTAACTTCTTGAAAAAATTCCATCTGGAGAAAGGAAAACGGTAATTTATTTTTGTCCCCCCAAACTGCTGATATAGGTATTTGTTGAAAACGTATACTTCAACTACATTCCCTAGTGAACGTTGACGCCTACTTAATGTCGAAGCTATTCCAGAAGTATTGTTTATATGTGCAATTTTCAACTTCCAGTTCCCTGTAGATTCCTCATGATGTAGATATGGATCTTGATTAGAAAATCTCTAACTCCAGCCAAACGCCTTCTTTCTTCTATCGAATGGCATATTTGCGTTCTAATTCTACGTATCTCTGTAAGTTGACAAGCTTATTAAATTCTTCAAATGTGACCATTATGTTTCTTCTTCCAGTTGTACTACCATATTTGCGTAGCTCTTCAAATACTTCCTTCATTGCATAAGCGGACGCGAATAATCCCGAAAGGGGAAAAACTCCTATCCTGTACCCTATCTTCTGAAGTTCCTTTGCTGTCAAATTTGGTGTGACTCCACCCTCTATCATATTTGCTACCAAGGGTGCATCGATCTTTTGACCTATTTCACTTAACTCGTCCACCGATCTAGGGGCCTCTATGAAGATCACATCTGCGCCGGATTTGAAATACGCCTTCCCCCGTTCGATAGCCTCCCCCAAACCCGATGTGGCACGAGCATCAGTTCTTGCAACTATGATGAACTCCTTGTCATCCCGAGCGTCTACAGCTGCCCTCAGTTTTGGTAAATAGTCATCGATGGGAATTATTTCTTTCCCCGCCATATGGCCACAACGCTTCGGCCAGACTTGATCCTCTAAAAAGATTCCTGATGCACCGATTGCTTCGAGTTCTCTGACAATACGCCATACACTAAGCGGATTACCATATCCAGTATCGATATCCACAATGACGGGGACGTTTACTGCCCTGACAATTTTTCGAGCATTGTCCATAGTTTCGCCAGCATTTAGAAAACCATAGTCGGGCATACCTAATACGGTTGCTGCTGATCCATAACCGGTTTGAAAGATCGCTTCGAACCCAGTCATCTCAGCAATTCGAGCGCTCAAAGCGTCGAATACACCTGGTAGTACTAGGAAACCATCAGAGTTATCTATTTTCTGTCGGAGTGACTGAACTCTGTCTTTGCCTTCCATGATACAGAAGTAGTCTAGAGTAGCTATTAAATTATTGTTAGACCTCGACAAAAATAGAGTTTGGTCAGAACATTGAAAGAACCACAAAATTAGATTTAAAGGAATTCTAACGGAAATATAAGAAAAGCCTGCGACGCACCACGTTCTTTTCGGTATGCTTGGACATGCCAACTACTGCAATATCCTTGTGGTTATATATTCGTGAGCTCGCTATCAGAATGATTATCCACTTCCATTCTTACTGCTGAAATCTTACAGAAACGCGTATTTAACATGAAGGCAGATCATATCGCGTATAAAAGATTAGCCACCGGAACAATTCCTTGTTAAACCCTTATTTGTAATTATCTGCGTACTTGAATTTCTGTTGCTTCTTGCTTAAGGTAGATGGACAATCCTTCTGTTGGTAAAAACTAGAGGAATATGTAAATTTCCATGAGCTCTAGCTCGACCTATTTTTGCCATGAAAAAAGTGAAACATAATTGTCCGTTACGGTAATACGGTAATTATCTAAAATGAAAGATCATTTCGAGTAATTTATATCTTGTGGCTAATGATGTCGTATCAGCTTAGTATGTAGATTGAATCCTGCAATGGCCATTTTCTCAAAGCAACTAACTACAGACTGAGATGGACAAAAGAACTAATGGATTTCCCATAAATTTACAAATTGAAAGTGCAGTCGAGGTATATGACGAGTATCGATTCCTGCGGACCTTATCCAGATTTTAGAGATGCAATCAAAGTGCTACACCCTCGATATTCTATTTTGGGACCGATTAGTGATTTGAGATCATTGTTGTTTGATATAAACATAAGTATATATCACAACCATCCTAATCCCACAGTAGATTTAAGTGGTTTTGCATGTTTATGTAGATGGTAGTGGGTCTCCTCACTGCAGGTATGGGTACCTAATCGACGAGACTGGGGAATCTCATATGGAATATCATGAAGGTATTTCGAATAACGAAGCCGAATATTTGGCCATTATTACTGCGCTAAACAATAATATTGGAAAAGACAATTTCATTATAGTACTATCAGATAGCCAACTGGTTGTGAATCAAATCAATCACAAGTACGGAATAAATAGTGAAAACCTAAGAGCACTAGCTGCACAGGTTTGGGTGCTTGAGAGAAAATATAAGAAATTTGAACTTGCTTGGATCCCCAGATCTGAGAATAAGGCAGGAAAGATGCTCGGGAGTTGAATAGAACTTAACACGACACACAAAAATTGCAGACTCAGCTAGACATTCTCCATTATGAAACCACAGACCCATTCCGCTTGAAAAACATTAAACAATGTTAAGGAATACTCAGGATCATAGAAAATAGAAAATCCGATCCTGGGTTCCCCGCATAACCATGTTTGGTCTTTTAAATAGTTACGGGAGATCGATATGAAAAAGCAAGTAACTTTGCTAGAGAAATTCCGAAAAATTGGTTAATAGAGACTTTGCTTGTCGCAATATCGAGAACGAGAATACGATCGAGAAAAAGATCCCTGACTTTTTAGTTAGAAAAAAGCAAATACTCTCGTAGGAATAGAAGAGTTCGAGAAACGAAAAATAAAATCTTTGAATGTAAAATATCTTAAAAAAAACGCTACCGACAGATGCATCGATAACACTCATCAAAATGTTAAACTTAGTGTTTACATCATCTACCTACTAATGGAAAGCTTTCGTGGACGAGAAATTACTGTAAATAGACAATCAGATGAATAGTGCGTAAATCTCGTATTCTTGCTCTTGTTTTGTCCACCATATCCCATTATCAATAGAGCCGTGAAACTTCGAATAATACTTGTATTCCGACAGTCTCCTCTCCGTTTGGTCATGGTGTTATGACTTTCATCGCAGCTTTCACAACTAATAACTCCTCGTTGTAATTTACGTTACTATCTTAATTAACACATTAACCCCTCTATATTCAATACGAATTAATGACCAATAATATAGTAGGAGCTTTTAATGATTTTATCAGAAATAGAAAAGTGCTTAAACCATAAGTGCTCATCAATATTGGGGTGTTTAATATTGTTCTTCGCAGCCTCTGGCCATCTGTTGACTTCCCACTATTGAACCCAAAATTATCACTGAATTTCTATAGCCACTGTGCAGATAGTATGATCCCATAATTGAAATTTCAATTCTTATTATGATATTGTAATTTATGTGTGATTGAAGGTTAATAGTTAAATGATTTTTTCTAGGTGATTGATAAGTAAAAAAAATAGGTAATAGGACTAAATTGAATACTTTTCACTAATATAGCAAAATCGCGATACAGAACGATTTAATGCCTGCTAAATCATAATTATAATTAACGGAGTTGTTGACCTCTGGGTTTCTGTATTTCACAAAATTAAAACCCGCAGTAGGTTGAAGAAACCCACCATCTTTATTTATTTTACGTGAAATCGAGATTTCTGATGATCCTAATAGCTTAAATCAAATAGTATAAACATTGGTTCGAGACTCCCATCTGGGGGTAGTCTTTCATTTTGAACCTCAAGATAGATCTCATCAACTATACTCTTGACTCTTCCTCCTCCGGTAATGAGGTTAATTCATTCATAGTATTGTAAATTTCCAAATATTTCTTCCCCTTTTGGGTTGTCACATAAGTCTGTTCTCCTAACCTATACTCTAGTAATCCATTATCTTGTAATTCTGTCAGATGAACACATAATTGATTGTGAGACAGATACGCTTTATACATAATTCTTGTTTTGTTCTCGGCATACATAGCTGCTTCCAATATCATGGCGTTAATATCTTGTCTCCCTCTGTTCTTCATAATTTGATTTGCTATTATCGATGAAGTTATTTATTAGAATCGAAAGGAGGTTATCTGATTAGGTTATAGGTCATGGTTATAGTACCTCCTACTATAATGTTCTTCCCGAGTAAATTAGTATGATTAAATATACTTTTTCATTACCAATATATCCCCAACCATTCAAAAAACTAAACCATAGAACAATCAAGAGCAAATCGATGATAAATTGGAGATGGTCAACTAGTAGTACCGTTAGAGCACCTCTACTTATGGAGATTGAAATGGGTTTGAAGGTTATCCTGAGAGAAAGGGGTAAGCAGTCTGTCGGTAATAGACTTATTCGTAACATCAGCATGAATAGATGTCCGTCAATCTTATTTTTGTTTTTACGCTAATTGGTCATGATGCTTCAATCGGTATGCCCTATTTCACATATTGAAGTGGAGAGAAGTCTTACTCCCTCTTTATCCCAATAGATCTATTAACGCACCAATCTACCCGAATTGTAACATTGAAGCTATTCGCCACAGTTACATCAAAGAAAGCAGTTCCTAAATTCATCCTTGCATATGGTTGACTTTTATTAATTCACTTCTTTCATTTTCATGTTCTTTTCCCCTTCCAACCTTCGAAGCATTGAAGATGATAATATTCTGCATCATTACCTGTATTTGCTACTACGTACACGCTGCCTAGTGTGTCCAGATTTATCACCTTTTTGCATTCGTTACAAAATACTGGAGCTTGTGCTGCTGACATTGTTCTCCTTGCTGATCTACCAAGGATTAAGATTTTAACTTTGCTGTTCATCCATACATAATTAACCTAAGGCTTATGATAGTACATATAATTGGTAAAAACTTGCAAGGAATTTAGCTGATATTTTATGATACATCCAAACATACGTTTAGTGAAAGCCTAGAATAGATACCTACTTTTTTGGTGGTGTGATCGATACGATCTATCGATGCCCTATGATCTGTATTTATTATTACCAATCAATCAAAAGTTTATGATGACTCTTGTTCAGTTATACCTCAAGGCTTTATTGAGTGAGTATTTCTATTATTTGTGAAAATATTTAGTTTAGACTATCCAAATGGTTTTTTAGAGTATTTGACTTTAAGTCCTATAAGAATTAGGTTTGAGCCTACTCCAATGGCGTTGGCCCATATTATTATCAAATCTCCTAAGTATATTCCGTAAACTACCCAGAGTGCCAATCCAATGGTAAGAAACAATATAAGAGAAAAAGATACATCATCCATCTTTCTAGTTTTTATGCCTTTTACGATTTGCGGAATCGAGCTGTATCGAGTAAGAATCGTCGCTGCAATGCCTATTCCAAACAATTCAACACTGATATCATTCATTGCGTCTGATCTCTTAAGAAGACGTTTAATAAATAGAGTATATTTGCTCTCTAAGAGCTACTGACCGATGATTCGATGAACCTTGGCGGTTGACCAACACGATACTCGATATTGGGTATGATTTCCTTTCTAAGGATTCGCCAGTGCCGATTATTACTTGGATGTTGTGATGCAAGTGTATAGTACGTTAATAATAGACTCGAGCTTAGCAGAATCTATAATCCAGGCATCCAGCTTTAAAAGAAAAAAAAAGAGTTACGTGTATATTGGAGAAGACTGGTTAGATATTCCAATTAAAATTGGTCATTACGAGGCATGCAGGAAGACTTATCCTTGAAAAGGATTATCTAATTCTTTTCCTGCGTAAATTCAGCATTAAAGCATCCAGCACTGACGATACTTTGCTAGCTAACCATCATACCAATCACACTCATATACCGAGCTTTTTGCCCCACGTAAATGCAAGCAGATCAAACAAAACGGGTATGTACCTTGAAAACAGTTAGACCTGTTCGAAAATTAGACAAGAGATAAATAATTGATTTGTGTTGATCGAGTGTGGAAGAGGAAAAAAAACCTAACGAAGTACAAACAAGCACCATTGCCTCATTTCTTACATCTACAGTTGGAGCTATCTCCAATTCTGATATTATTACCCTTGAAGCAAATGATACCGTTGATGATGCAAGTCGTCTGATGAAAGAGAAGAATTCAACTAGTGTTCTTGTATCCGCCCGAGGAGATATTGTAGGGGTAGTTAGCAAGACAGACATATTATTTAAGGTAATGTCACAAAATAGAGACCCTGCCAAAGTGAGGCTTAGAGAAATAATGTCCAGCCCAGTACTTACAATTCGCCCGAATGCAACTGTTGAAGACGCGCTATCCAAAATGGCAAAGCGCAACGTCAGACAAATTTTTCTTCATGCATATAACGCTATAATAGGAGTCGTTTCGAGAGAGCAAATCTATAGAAGGATGGAGGAAATTTCCTTGTTGACTGAGGACTTGGCGATAAGTGGAACCCCGGTCTGTATTGTAAATTCAAAAACCGTCACTTACCTCAAGGATAAGAGCAGCGTAAATTACTCGTGCCCATATTGTCAGT
>JBKPHJ010000078.1:0-1959 GCA_046729835.1 Thermoproteota archaeon | reverse complement strand
ATTCATTTGAAAGAATGACGTAACTTAGAAGTACGTTGCAGACTCTTTTATCTAGTCGTCCGAGAGTGCCTTACAGGGTCGATGACGAAAGGGACATTCTTTGAAACTTGCTTATGAATAGTCAAAGCCAGGCCAAGGAATATACCCTCTCTTGTTCAAAATAGTTAGACAGGGAACGCATTCATTGTATGATTCTAGATAAATAATATAAAGTATATATGACTAAGTATGTATGACTAACGCCTCATCATTTAGTTATGTAATTGTAGTCGCTATAGTAGAGACAATTCTTCTTCTGTTTGGATTATTGTTCTTATATTCTAATTATTGGTTAGAAGTTAGCCATGCGTACAATGGTACTGGTATTGATAATCAACCATTAAAATTACAAGATAATATTGCTGGAAAGGTTTCTCTCACTGCTAAAATAAATGTAGATAACATAACAAGTATTAAGACAGGACACTCAAAACCTGGGACTATAGTAACAGATTCAACAGAACACTATTTGACCAGAAATTACACCAAATACATAAGTGCAAAACAACAAGCTGAATTGATAAAACCTCATGATTATGCTAACATTACTCGTACAACTAAAGTCATTGATATCAAACAAAGCAAATCAATATCAGTTAGCAATGCTAGCGATAATGATAAGAATAGTATTAACACAAAAAATTCTCCTTCAGCCATAGTTAATAAGGGCTTTGACGGACTATCACAGCTTTGTTGTATACCTCCTGATATTCAGTTGGCCGTTAGTTCAAAATTCGTCATGGAAACAGTAAATACAGAAGCAGCGATTTATACAAAAACAGATGGACATCTAACAAAGGAATTTGGACTTGAATCGTTATTTAATTTGCCAACAAGGGATTCTTCTGATAGTCATAGTATAACTGATCCAGTCCTGCTATTTGATTACAAAAATAATCATTCAAATAGCAACAGCAACAGTAATAATAACAGGTGGTTTATATCAATATCAGATGTAACTACGCATAGTATACGCCTTGCAGTTTCCGAAAGTGATGATCCGACCGGTGTTTGGAGAATCTATAATTTTCCATTTGAAAGTGTTTCCAACAATTGTTCTGATCAGCCGTTTGTTGGAGTAAGTAATGATAAGATAGTAATTAGTGTTAACACTTGGAGCAACAATTGCAACTGGTCAGATAACGGTAATGTATCTCCTACATTCCGAGGAGTTCAATTCGTAGTTGCAGACAAACAGGATTTACTTAGTGGTGCAACACATGTTAGTTCAATACAATCATTTCCTAATACAAATTATTTCTCATTGAGACCTGCATTAACTTTATCTTCTACTACAACTCTATTTCTGGTCACAACTGATGATTTTGACCAGGATAGAGTGCACATTCTTTCTATTGATGGTCCAATATCTAATCTGCATATTAGTAAACCTTTGTCTGGCAATATTCGTACTACCGATCTATCGCCTGATGGTATTCAGCCTATAACGCTTTCAAAGAATATTACAAGTAGTAGTGGTAAGGACAATAAACTACTTATTAATATGGTAAAGGAAAAACATCCCGAATACTTTATCCATACTGGAGATGCACGAGTACAATCGCCAATTTGGTATAAAGGAAGACTCTGGCTTGCTTCAGATGTAGGGTGTATTGTTAAAGGAGATATACAAATCAAGAGATCTTGTATTCGTATAATAGAATTTGATACCAATATTTCTAAAGTAATACGAGATTTTAACATTGGTGTTACAGGTGCTTCGCTATACTATCCAGCATTGTCAATAGATAAATCAGGCAGTAATTTGGGAATTATCGTTGGTTATTCTTCTCACGTATCTTATCCAAGTCTTTTGGTTGCTGCTAGTTCACTTGGGATAGAAAGTAACAATATTTCATTAAAAATTGCACAAATCATAAAGAAAGGTAACGCAAATTCACTATCTACTAGATATGGAGA
>JBKPHJ010000077.1:0-5376 GCA_046729835.1 Thermoproteota archaeon | reverse complement strand
CGTTTCTGTAACTTGCTTTTTAATTTACGTAACTAGTTATGATACAATTTTTCAAGTTGACTTTTAGTAGTCAGCATCAAAAATATCCGTATCCAAATCAGAGTTCATGCATGCAGCTGATTTAATGCCCAGTACTCTTGTTGTATCTAATTGGAGGCCCAAGTCTTAAAGATATGAAAAGTATATTGAATAATATAGGCTCACCCGTTTCAATGAAAGCTATCTGTTGAAACGTGAGCGATCAAAGCAATAATTATGGTATACTTTTATAGAAGATAGTTCTATACTTTGCTGTTGAACGGATGTCATGAGGTTCGCAGAGAAGCGCTGGGTGGTTTGTTAACGCGGGTGATTGAATAATGAGTGGGAAACCAAGGTGGGCTTGTGCAGCATGCGGGATGTATTCATCACGACGGTCTAGTGTAAAGCGTCACGTCACCAACATACATAATGGCTTATCGTTTGTAGTGCCGTTTATTGATTATTTGGCTGGTCGACGACAAGGCGTTTATTTCCCGAATCCAATCCCGAATTACTTTCCCAAGCAACAGTTTCAGTCTGAGACGGTTGCAACTTCACGGCCTACGGACATTTTGAAAGATGAGTTATTCCGAACAGCACTAAGAAAGCGGTTTGGATATCATTAAAAGTCGGATACTGTGAATAGACTACACTGAATGCACTCAAAACTACTGCTTACAAAAAGCTCGAGTAATTCGTAAGCGGTACAACCAACGATTAACTCCAGCTATAATACAACGAGTGAAAGATCGTGGATATGCACCACCAACTGTTGCTGAATTAGAGAGATTGTTTGCCGGTGAATATGAAAAATTCCGTGCTCAAAATCCATATCCATATCCATATCCATATCCATGCATAAATTCATCGCTATTTAACGACGGTCCCGCCTCTAGCTGATTGATGTATCGACTAGCCTTATCTGATATTCCAGCATCGGAGCATCCATGCTCATATCCGGAGTTATATTCATCACTTTTGCCGTAACCAGACGAACTAGATGAGATGATTGAATAGCATAAGATTGCTAATAGAGTAATGAGTGCTCCAGATTTACCATATTGATCTTTAGTCAAAAACAAGTTGGCTCACATCGATACGGTTTCTTGCTTATGCTCTTTAAGCATTAAGCACAAGCTTTTGGTATTGGGTTCTTGTCTTATCATGGATGCATTCGCCGTAGTTATGTAGTACACTCCGCATTGAATTTGTCTACTTCTGCGCCTACTATGTCCACATATTTGTTGTATAGATCTATTTGATCATTTGTTTTTGCATCAATATACATACTGTTAAGAAGTGCTAGTTTTCCGTCTAGATTCTTTCCATATGTATCACAGTCTTGTATTGTACTTGTAGTTGGTGTTTGCGTTTGTTGTGGTTGTGGTTGTGACGAGCTACTGCCTCCGCTTTTGCTACCACTGTCTTTTCCATCATTACATATTGCAATCTGTGGTTTTTCACACGCATCTTTGTCTTTGTCGTCTATTTTACCATCTCCATTCACATCCCAACCATAGAAAACATCTTGACATGCATCTTCATCAGTTCCAACTAGACAAGTTTGACCTAGATCATTTAAAATACAATCTTGTACTACTTCATACGTACATCGTGGTAATTTGACCATCTCTTCTGGTTGTGGTAGTTCACATTCATGTGCAGCACTTCCGGCTGGACAGACATCCCCATTTGGTGTTATACAATCTTGAAAGCTTCCGTCACATGGTGGAAGTGATTTATCTGTTGGTGGACATGCTTCATCTACCGACACGACTGATCCATCTGGACATGTAAGTGTATCTGGTTCTGGTGGTGGTGGTGGACATGCTTGGTCAGCTGGTATTACGGATCCATCTGGACATGTTTGGTCTGGTGGTGGTGGACATGCTTGGTCAGCTGATACAACAGAACCATCTGGACATGTTTGCGTCTCTGGTTCTGGTTCTGGTTCTGGCGGGTACTCTTCTTCTGGCGGGTACCCTGCTAAATCCGAATATTGCTAACACAGATTCTGCAGAATCAAGCAGCATTTCCAGATACTTGTCTCTATCATAATGCTCAGAAGATATTAGCTTGGCGGGGACTACTCTTTGCAGTGGATCAGTATGTTTTGAATCCGTGTAAACATAATCGATATTGTCTCCCATGCCGGCGATAGCCCCCGAGATGTTTAGGTTAATAGCTGCCGCAACATGTGGGAATAAACTTCTATACTTCTCTATGTTTAGCCTTAGTTGCTTGGAGATAACTAAATCTGTTATTTGGACTTCGCCATTCATCAGTTTGTCGATACTTTGAGTGATATACAAGAGAGCATTCTCATAACCAGTTGTTATAACTTCTTCAGAGCTGTTACAATCAAATAGCTTTGATAGTAAAGTTCTCTGGAACTCTTTGATAAATGTTGGCGAATCATGTCTTCGTGTATCAATTCCACGAGTAATTAACTGGTTGTCGTACGTAAGTCCAAAGTAATGCTTACGAGCTTCCAATTTATCATCTGCTTCTATGTACAGTAGCACTAAGAATTTGTAATAAAACTCCAGAGTCATCTTCAACCCAGTTTCACTAATAAGTTCATCCATTATCATTTCAAAGTCTTTTCTTGTCGCATTTTTTCTCTTTAGAAAAACTGCATCTGTATCTGCATAGATTAACTCGAAGCCGGCTCTCTGCACGATATCTTTGGTCTTTAAAAGAATCTCTCGGGAGAGCTTGTTTATCGCTTCAAAGACTTGGACATTACTAAATCTGTTCCAGATCGAGCCGGACGTACCATAAAGACATACTAGTATTTGCTTTAGTATGTTTAACCGGCTTTCACAGTAAGAGTAAAAAATATTGTTTGGGTGCTGGCTTATCAGAAGTTGTTTTAAGTAAATCCGTCTTGCAACAAGTTCTTGTATAACAGATGGAAGTATAGCCGCGCGCTTGTTTTCTGCAGAATTGTCGCTCGATAAATTTTCATAGCTAATGTTGTTTCTGGTAATTATATTCGCGTATTCATCATTGAAATCTAATACAGCAACATTTTCGTGTAAACCAATCTCTGGAGAAATGATCATACCAGCTTTATCCATCTCGACAATATTTTCTAACGTTCTGATTTGTTCGTGGCTCTTCGATACCGTTTTCTTCTTTGGAATAACATAATTTCTCTGAAGCAACTCATACGTTATTCTGCTATCAATTAATCTTATCATTCCATACTTTGAAGCAAACTTGAGCGGAAGATAGCTGAACCTCGCTTTCTCAATCAGTTCTAGTAGATGGATATTATCTATTATATCAAGAGAATGAATGACTACCGCATGGCCAGAAAGTCTGGTAAAAACATTGTCTGCAGAAGTGAGCATGTTATAATGTCTATGGTAATCTCCAGTAAAGACAACTATGTCGGGCCTATTCTCACTGATATAAGAAGCAAAGCTCGGGTCAGTCAGTCCGTTAAATTCTATCGATGTCTGATTCTCTGACATTACCACCAGTTTTGTCGATTTGTTCTCACCACCACCATCACGCATCTCAATACACATTATCTTAAACGGGGGCGGAGCTATCTCTTGGCTATCATCTATTCTTGATATTGATAACAGTGTTTCTGTTTCTGCATCATATTCTATT
Source organism: Thermoproteota archaeon (assembly GCA_046729835.1). Taxonomy (GTDB): domain Archaea; phylum Thermoproteota; class Nitrososphaeria; order Nitrososphaerales; family Nitrososphaeraceae; genus TH5896. The sequence continues at coordinate 1,728 of JBKPHJ010000077.1, read as the reverse complement.
TTGACTTTGCTAGTCGGCGAGATTTTTAGTTGAGTATAGATGAATTGTATTAACACCGATAGCTCTGCATTATACAACGCACTCACTCTAGAGTCACTATTTAGTGTCTGTATAAGTCTTTTGAAGTCTTGTTTGTATGTTGAGTGAGTATTCGCTAGACTTATTCCGATTAGCTTTGTCTTGTTCTTATCGGGAAGATCAATATATTTTTCGTCCCAAAATATTCGCTTTATAATTTCGTCATATCTTGATAGTTGTTGGATGAGATCTTCTCCGGCTGGATAAGACTTTGGAAGTACGTAGAAAATATATTCATACAGTCTTTGTTTGAAGCTAACAACTTTACCGTCTTCTTGTAATTTTATGAGTATAACAATATTATTAGTATCGTGGTCTTGCGAAGCGTCTAGTATCCAGCCAATTGCGGTTTGAATGACCATTACTAACTATTTCAACACGCTAAGCTCATTATCAGTGGCTCTCAAATTATTCATAATCGTCTTCACAGAATTCTCCAATTCGGCTACGTTATCTTCACATCTTTCTCATTCAGCTCTTTTAGCTTGGCAAGAATATTGCTAGTAATATTTCGAAAATATTTCAATGATTCATGGATATTGTCAGACATATGCATCGGTTGTCGTAACTAATCTTGACTCTGTTAATATTCTCTATAGCCAGAGAGCGACGGGGAGTGGGGGCCAGAATACGTAATGTACATCACTCTCCCCCACCTTGAAGTCAGCTGGGGTATAAAAGTTCGTTATGATAATCATCACTATTGGCCAAGCATGCTCGTACGAAGCTCGAGCCACAAAGAGCTAAAGTTGAAGATCAGAAGCTTGAAACAGCCGAAGAGTCTGGACTATCACATCAGAAAGAAGAAGCCCTCTCTCCATTCAGAGTTAGATGTGGAGACCGAGTGTCCGCGTTGTCACGAAATTATGGAGCTTCATTCTGACTTTGATGTATTGGCGTACTTCTGCGGAAACTGTAGCTTTTTGCTAAAATGCGTCTAGCTGTTAGACAATCAATTTTACAAATCGCGCTATAATCTTGAATTCCACATCATCTAAGCTACACTATCACAGACCTAGATTTGAACAGTAAAAATGCATAGAAGATTATAGTGGAATTAAAGCTCTTCGCAAATAAGAAAGAATATATTCTTGTAACCAATCTTTGATTAAGAAAATGTCAAGATATCCAGCGGCATTAAGCGAACGAGGGTGGGCTTCTCTTATGAAGAGACTCGGCAAACCAACAAGTGAAGCATATAGAAGAAGCGTTCTCAAAATGATAGAGAACGGTAAAAAATTAAAAGTGTATCTTTGATCACTTTCTTTAGTGAGCGGGAAGAAAAGATTTAGTTTTGAAGATATTGAAGTTTATTCATTAGCAAAAGCCCGCCAAGAGAACATCAATCTGTCCGATTTTAGATGTGAAAAGCAGAATTTTGCAGATTATCTTCGAAGTATGGCGATCGACGAAGACAATAATAATGTGGCTAGAGTATGGCTATTTGTTACTCATAATAAGAAAGTAGTCGGTTATGTTACATTGATAATGAGTCAGTTAACAGCGACATTTCATCCAAAACTTTCCAAGAGTACTTCTCATAGATTTGTACCCGGGATCTTAATCAGTGAAATGGCCACACATATCGATTACACTGGAATGGGTCTGGGGAGACTCATGATTGAGTGGGTCGTATCAATAGCATTTGAT
>JBKPHJ010000076.1:0-1696 GCA_046729835.1 Thermoproteota archaeon | reverse complement strand
ATAGTAGTTGTACCACTATGCAACTCGAACAAAGGGAGTGCTATTGCTGAAACTAAGATAATTATCATGAAAAGACAAGTGAAGACACCACCACCTACACTGTTATTACTCTTTCTCATTATTTTTTACATCAATTTGGGTAGGTAATAAGTGTAAGTATGACTACATAGTATCATGTTTTTAAAACACCAGGTGCTTTTCCTATTATAGCAGTAGTAAGTCAAGTATCATATTCTACGCCAACTACCTATAGATCTGAGGTACTTTGTTACAGGCACTGTCAAATCCTCTTTTGATTTATAGCTATAGTTAGCACACATATACTTCTTGAGATTTCTGTTTACTCTTGTTTCAACTGGATTTAGATTTGGTGATCTTTTTGGTAGGTGTATGACAGTAAGCCATTGTCGTCATGCAAGATATGCTCCCAAAGTATCTAACTATTGTGCTAGTCCTGTAGGTCGTACTTTTCCTTCAGCCGCCGGCTTTATTACATCAGAATTGTTTTTCACCGACGACAATGGTACATACTTTTTTCCTACACGTGACTAGGTAGATTGCAACAACACTACCTAGTACGCACAGAGGATTGCAACACGTGAGCTCGTCTATGCAGCAGCAATAGGTGGAATAGCGGAGAGCCAAAGTACTGGTCAGAATAGGCTCTTTCATTGAAACCCTGAGGCAGTATTTTCGCTATGTCTAAAGTTAGAGCCGCTAGCTTGTGATGTTTATCAGCAAGAGAGAGGAATGATTCTTCGTATAGAATTATTTGAACAACAATTGTATTTAAGTATACACTACAGATCTAGGGGAAGGATATTCAAAACCTACAGAAATACTAATACAATCTTACATACTGACACAAGTAGACAGTATTTCAGCTGTTTTATAAGCAGATAAAGTTAATGAGGGATCATGAGTCAAGGAGAGGTGGAAGAAAAGAGAGGTTCTGGTACATGTCTTAGATGTGAAAAAAATGTACAAGACTTATCACTTCATCTACGTAAAGAGCATTTCGTATTAGACGGCCACACCTCAGAAGTAATCGAAGATTTGATGTTAAGAATAAGGCATTTAGAAAATCAAATGAGTCAGTTACAGAAATGAGACTTGGCTAGTAGAGTTCGCAGGAAAAACTGCAAGTCAGCAGGGTGGATCCCGTAGAAATCATCTTCAATCTATAATTAATGATCTTACGATGAAGCTGCAACATCCATCATAGGTTTGTTTGACTCCTGCTCTAGTTGCAGCATTAAACTGCGCTGTCTTAACTTTACCCTGTACTTTAGATTCCTTGGCTTCGTTCTTAATCTATAACCACAACAAGGACACCGTAATCCTTCCCATTTAATAAACATCTGACATATTTGACATCTCCTCTGTCCTGCTGCATAGCGTCCCATACCAACTGGTTTTTGAGCTTTATGCCTCATACAAATACCCTTACATACCATTCAGACAACCTTACCTTATTCTTACTTAAGCCGTACTCATATTCGCAAAACATGCATATAACATAATGCGAAATACATTTAACTTACGAACAGAAATATAACTAATGTACAACGTTTTCATTATTCCCTATGACCTAAGTTGGGGTTTATTATTATACTCAAGGCATTAGACAACAGAGCAATTAATTAATCCAGATCTAAGAACAGAGGTATAAATCCGTTATTCACGGTGATTATGT
>JBKPHJ010000075.1:0-7363 GCA_046729835.1 Thermoproteota archaeon | reverse complement strand
AGAAACTACTATCCTTTAATTTCTGATTGAATCCAAAGATTTTCGAAGATATAAGCGTAAGATAATACTGTTGATTCACTATTTGAGTACGTAGCAATATTTTATTTAGCTCACGAATAAAATATCAGATCATCGACTGACATTTATGTTCAGAACTAATTTTAACACGAAAGTAAGAAAAAGGTTCTAGTAGACCATTATTGATGTTAGGAATTTAGCACGGTAGATCAGATTAAAGCTAGTCTGGAGCAAAATCCCATTACTCCCCCAAACAGCATATGCAATGCAAGTGAACCTATAATAATTGTGTTTGATAATTCAAGCAGTTGTTCCGCAACTGACGAATCCAGAGCGCCTGGATTCAAGTTCAAGTCATTAGCCATACCAGAAAGTGCAGGTTGTATGACATAATAATGCATTGGCAGAAATAGAACGCCCCAGACTATTACCCCAGCAAGTATGCCTGTACCTATTCCCTTAGGCATAGAGCTTATGTGAAATATTCGAATGTGTTTTGATACGTAGTTGTAAATAATTGAAATGATTACAGCTGTTACCATAAACAGGAGAAAGCCCACATACATTGCGTAAGCAGAATTGACTCCAAAGATTATTCCAACCGTCTTATAGAAAGTACCTGGAGGAACACCTAGTTGAGAGTCGACAGCTAGGAATAATCCAAATATTGCCCAAGCTGCTGTAAGACCAGCGATTATACCTGAAGGTCTTTTAATACTGATGGTCCTTAGTGATCCTGACAAATACGAATATTTAGATTTAAGTAATGCTATTTTATACAAATTACCTCTTATTCCCAAAATAAATAATAGAATCAAACTAATGATGGTATATTATGTATAGGAATTATAATAATCAATTCGTCACAAAATTAGATATGTACCCAAGGGAATAGCATTTTATTTCCTTCCTCCTTAAACAATGGATTAAAAATTTTATGTCTGCAAGAACCTAAGTTTAGGTTAAGTGCTATAGAGCCAATGATCTCACCTGACTACTTACCAGAGAATAAACTCATACATTTTGTACAGATACAGAAAGTGATTGAATTAGCATACAATCAAGTAGTTGAATCATTAAGTGAGAAGGTTCTACCTTATATACCAAACATTTATCCAGTCCCGTTTATGATCGCAAAGTCGTATACTGTTCATGCAAGAATGGTAAGGGTATTATTTTATAGTGTTGTATATTCAGATAAAAGTAATTTTGAGAGACTTGCAATATACCCGACTTTAACACTTGTTGAAAGATTGCCCCTTTACTTGGTCGGAGCTATAGGCCATGAAATAGCTCACGTGATTGCATTAGAAGGAAAAGTAAGTATATCAAAATCTGACCTTTATTTGGCGCTAGGAAATAGAGAAGAGAGTGCTAAATCAAAAAAGAAAAGAGGTGAGGCGGTTTACAAGCTTTTTAATAAACCTGTATTCTCAGAAATAATTAGATGGGATCATTTAAGTATACAGAAAGACACGGAAGAGATCGTTTCAAAAGATGTGCAATTAGTAAGCCAACAGAATTTTGATAGAATAATATTTAGAGAAAACTTGGAAGGTTATCATGATTTTATCAGATCAAAGTTAGCTGAATCTGAATAAATGATGTTACCACTGTTCCTCTTAATTGATAAGCACTAGAAGTAAATAGTACAGCCTTAGAGTATTATCTGAATGTAGAATGATATTCACAGAAATATGAGAGCGTCCATGACTGAATTGAACTAAAAATGGTTCTCGTGCGCATGGATTCAACCTTGATGTGTAACCACACGCATTAAAATAGAGCAAAAAAGTAAGAAAGGAAGCTATATTGTCCAGAGAAAACTGTATGGAAAGGAACAAGAGATAAGCCTAGCGATATGAAAGGTGAGAAACAGCACTACTTCCGCTATTTGACGAATTGTCTTTCCTTGGTCGTAAAGTTGTACGTGCTTAGATCTATTTCCGAGGGGAAAAGCAGCTAATGAGTGAAGGAGCTAGAGTTACAAAGTCTGGAGGACTGCTCTTCTTATTGCTAGGTGCTAAGAACATGCAGTGGCATCCAAAATCAGTGACTAGAATAGGATGGCTGGGCATAACCGTTGTACCCAATCAGGAAATTAGAGCTCTTCACTGTTATCTCAAAAAATAGGTATGTTAGGTTAGGAAAAACCCCCTTCAAAGACATCATAGCGACGGTCATATGAGAAGAATTTGGGCTTAACAATTACAATCAGTTAATGTCTCTATTCTGTTAAGATTTGTAAAGCTTTATACTGGAGGACTCGGCTGATTTTGCAATCTATGGAGGATAGTTTTTTAGTCACATGCATTTTATCATAATTATATTTACTTCATGCATTCTTAAACCCCAAGCCCAAGCTTGCTTCAACCCACCGTATGTACTTCTTGAAGTATATTCAGATGGCAGTATTTCAACATCAGGCCAATAGTCATAAGTTACCATCCTGTAATTGTACCTCTCTGATTTACTCCAGTAATAGCTAACTAAAGGAATTCATACGCAAGCTGCCTCTAGGGGAGCCGATTCGCGAAATGACAATCATTATCAATGTACCCAGTTGACAGATAAACCCCATTTCACGACAAGGTTATACTGTTAGCCTGATTTATTGTGTAGATGTTATGATATTAGTATTCATAAACAAGTCGATCAGTAATTGATGATCGACTTAAGTTAAAGTTAATGATGTCTTTTAGTATGTGAAATTAAAAAATGAAAAATGAAAATCTCATAAGATGTATGATGTATGCCTCGTATGACCATGAGGACTCTATAGGATTCAAAATCATCCCTAGAGCTTTGTTGTATACCCTGATCCAAGGTTTTGCTGCATCCGGCTTTGTGCTACCTTCTGTCATGCTTTCTCTGTATTACTCTATTTCGCTTGTCAAAAGACCTGCGGATATTCTATCAACAAATGATCCCTTTAGATCTCTTCATCGACTAACTATTCCCCCATCAACTAACAACGTGTGACCTAAGACAAAAGATGCCTTATGAGACAACAACCAAACCACTGCATTAGCAATCTCTTCTGGGTCTGCAATGCGCCCTATTGGATGTATTGACGTCAAAGTTTCAAGAAATTGGTTATCGTCTTCCACTAATCGTTCAACCATCTCAGTTTTGACTCCACCTGGAGCGACAGCGTTTATTCTGATTCCAGATTTGGCATATTCTAGTGCAGCTGATTTGGTTAGTCCAAGCACCGCATGTTTGCTCGCGATATAAATTGGGAATTGTGGAAATCCCATTATGCCGGCTATGGAAGACATGTTTACTATTGCTCCACCTCCGTTTCTAATCATCTCGGGAATCTCATATTTCATAGATAACCAGACGCCTTTGACATTTATGTTCATGACCTGATCAAAAAAATCTGATGTCTGATCTACTAACGGAGTCATCATTTCTTCTATCCCAGCATTATTAAATGCAAAATCTAGCCTACCATATGTTTTGGCGGTCTTCTCTACAAGTGACCTAACATCATCTTCGTTAGCTACATCGGTCTTCACAAAGATACCGTCACTCCCAGCTTTCTTGACTAGGCGTACAGTCTCTTCCCCTTCTTTCGCTCGACGTGCAGCTACTGTAACCTTAACTCTTTCTTTCGCCAGAGCAACTGCGGTTGCCCTTCCAATACCAGAACTGCCACCTGTTACGATCGCAACTTTTTGATCTGCCATTTGTATTACATCGTTCTTGCGTTATTTATCGTTGGTGGTACTAATAGTCCGGATGATGGACAGTGGATTAATATCACTGACTGAATCTTATACTAGCTATAATCTGATCATACGTTGCCAGACATTCTGAATATTTTTCTCCGACACTATTACTATCTATTGTCTCCATTGTCTAATCATCACTTTCCAGAAAGAATGTCATGTAATCCACTGTTATCAGAGCTTAGTTTGTCGAAGTCGATTGGTAGATATCGGCTCTTTTTACTATTTCTGATATTCTGTCTAATCAAATACTTCGCATTAAAATCTAGCGATCTCAAGTGATCACATTTGTTCAACCAAGTCTGAGTTATATTGATAACTTCGGTTTCTGATAGCTTTTTAACGTTGAAGAGATACGGCATTAGAATTCGCCATAATGCATATTTTCGATGATCAGCAATTGGTGTCTGAAGAAGTTTTTCTATCGTGCGTAGAGTTATATGGTGGTATAGTAGGATGTATTGGATTATAAAAATTGACCAGCGGTTTTCTTAAAAACCCAAACACACCATCTCCAAGCTCCGTATGCGCCCAGAGGTACATAGATCCAATAATTCTTTCCAAATTCCGTCAATATATTTTCTAACAATCCGTATACCATAGCCCAACACAGGCATAACGAAGATAATAATCAAAAGAACTATTGATACATCTAGTATTACAGCGTATACTGCATGTACTGAGCTCTTTTTTTCTTTTTGTCCCTTGAAGCCTTAAGATTATCCCCATATTCTCTCTTTGAAGGTCCACTTTTTATTAAGAATGAAATTGCTTCCAGATCCGGCCAGAACAGCGAGGATCAATGAAGGTGCATATCCATATCCACCAAATTCTACCAATAGGTATACTAGTATCAGCTGTATTGAAGCTCCAATTGAGCTAAATGCTAGGAAAAGCAGATATTGCTTCAGAATCCTAGTTGAGGACGAAAAATCCGTATCTTCAAATGTCCAGATCCTGTTCAACAAGAAATTCGAAGTCATCGAGACTGCAATTCCTCCTAGAGTAGCATGCATATACCAGAGAGTCGAATAATTCGAAATCAAGAGTGATGCCAAGTAATTTATAACAAGTCCGCTTGCTCCCACGGTAAAAAATCGCCCTGCCTTAGACAGGAAAAGTACTGATTTGCGTTCTTCATTTCTTTTCTGTTCGGTATCTATTACTTTCCTCTTCTTCTGACCGTATCTATACAATTGCCAGATAGCCAAAACATATTCAATTATCACTTTTGTACCTAGTTTGCTTTTGCCTAGTCGCCTATCTTGGAACGAGTACGGAATCTCTTTACGTTTGGTGTTTGTCTGTTCTTTAACAAGTATTTCAAGAAGCATCTTATATCCTCTGGTACCAAAGGAAATATCATCCATAATTTTACGCGGAACAGCAAAGTAGCCTGACATGGGATCCCTAATACTGCGGATTCTTAATCCGTACCTAGCTAAGGTCACTGCGCCCCAACTAATGATTCTTCGTCTTAAGGACCATCCCCTAATTGTTCCTCCACCAATATACCTTGATGCAATCACTATGCCATTAGGATTACCACGGAATTCATCTATAATACGCGGAATCAGTTCTGGTGGATGCGAGAGATCCGCATCCATTACCACTATGATATCTCCTTGGGAGTGCTTAACTCCGTCTAAAATCGCAGAGATTAATCCTTTGCTTTTCTTTCTATGTACAACTTTAAGATTCAACTGATTTGAGCGATTATCATTGTTAGTACTACCACTATACTTACCATCGTAATGATTCATATAGTCATCTACGATTTGTCCAGTGCCATCAGGAGAATCGTCATCAACTATTACCACCTCCACGAAAGTATCCTTAGGGATATTATGCCTAATCTTTTCCAACAAAGGTATTATATTCCCAGCTTCATTGTAAGTAGGGATGATAATGGAAAATCTTTCCTGTAGCTTTAATGAACGTCCGGTTACGTTCTCTTTCTGTTCTCCTGTACTATTCAGGATGCTGGTTACCAATCAGTATTCACATTATCGTTGTGTCAGTGTAGCCAATGTTTGTTCTAGTTGAGATTTGGAAAGGCTTTCTCTCTTGGTGCTTGTAATCTATTTCCTGACTCATCAACTTGTTGATTTCTAGTGTTGAACGTAACAGATCGGATTGAGTATCTAATGGTAGGATTTCTTTTTCTTTTATAAATGCAGCAAAAGCTTTTGTGTCTTTCGGCAAGCATGCTCCACCAAAAGGTCTTCCGGGTTGAGTTCCATATGATCGAATTCTTTTATCTAGCGAAACAGCATGACTAACGACATTATCGTCTATACCCAGCCTTCTGCAAATAATCCCTATCTCATTGAAATAAGATATCTTCAAAGATAAGAAACAGTTCGCAGCATACTTAATTAGTTCGGCAGTTTCGTAATTTGTAACAATAATGTTATCAGTTAGAGGCCTGTAAAGTTCCTGCAAGAGAGCAGAAGAATTTGCTGGAAGAGTGATATCATCTTCGCCTATTATTGCCCTGTCTACGTTGAAGAAGTCTTGCAGTGCATAATTTTGTCTTAAGAATTCAGGATTATAAAAAACATTATAATCTCTCCCGATCCCCATTGAACAGTGTGCTTCTAGATATTGTAACACTACACTTCTCATAGTCCCTGGTAGCATTGTACTTTTAAACACTAAGAGTCGTGGAAATTTAGAATCAGTTACCTTATCTTTATTTCGATCGGCTCGATATTGAAAGCCCACTTGCCTTTTCCGTTCTGCTGATCCATGATTTGATTGTATGGAGATTTTCTTGTGAAGGTAATTAAGCCCAACGGCTAGGTCATATAATACCGATCTCAATTGGGACAAATCTTGTCTGGCAGTGCCATCTAGCTCCTCATTTGTAGGAGTATTTACGCAAATGAAACTGATCTGAGTGCTTGATAATGCCTCAACTATATTACGTGTTGTCTTATATCCCTCGCTTGCGAGGGTATCTAACCTTTGTTGGGAGATATCATAAAAACATACATCATGACCGATCTTCTTAAAACCTTTCCCAGTCGCTGCTCCTACAACACCAGAACCTATGATAGAAATCTTATGCTTTAACAACTCCAAATATACACCTGCCTAAAGAAAGTTTTTGATCTGTTACGGAACCAATCATTGCCATTGTAGCGTATTTGAATTATTTATCGTTGATGGTAGTAATACTACCAATATAGGACACAATATTTAGATACTTGGCGTAACCTTATAGCATCTATACATATGTGTAAATCTCAAGTTCTGCTCCAATGTTCGTATCGAATACAAAGAATGTTCCTGGATACATCAGCGTAACCGACCTTCGACCGTCACATATTATTGACAGAACTATATTAGTTATATATGTTACAATATTATTATTTGATAAGGTATCAACGATTGGTAAAGCTTTTGGACAACTAGCATCAGCTTCAACTTCTCTCTCCTCGGTCCCTATTAGGCACTATTTATCGTTGGTGGAAGTATTACTGCAGATAATAGACAGAATGCGAATTAAATATCCATTATTCGGAGTATTAGTACCACCAGCGATAAATAGTACCAATTCATTAATAATGAGAGCATGACGGATCAAAAAGTTGCGATCGTAA
>JBKPHJ010000074.1:0-8276 GCA_046729835.1 Thermoproteota archaeon | reverse complement strand
CAGAGTACTATTTGCTCAGACTGAGCCGTGTTTTTTATATAAACAAGATTGATTCTGCACTCTTTAGAATAAGGGAATCCCAAAACGCATTTCCTGAGTTGCATGACAAGACAAGGAGTCTGTCATTGAGGAATCACTACGAGGGAATAATAAGATTGTTGGCTACGATACAATCTGAGTTAGTCTCTATTTCTACTGATAAAAATGAAGAATATGTTGACGATAACAAACTGTATTGAAGATGTGTCTAGTATACCATTTAACATATGGACGTATACAGTAACAATTGTCAATACTTTCTACTAGTCCTCTCCAAATATGTACGAGAATCTGGCCATAATGATTGTCAAAAGAGCACATCATGCGCTTAGATTTGCACTTAGCTGTATGAGTTCAAAAACCTAGTAAAAAAGAGTAATCAACCTTGCGCTGGAACCAGAGGAGTCATTTATGGCTTGTACTCCTTTCTATTTTTGCTTAGAGTAATAGAGCTCTGTCAATACATCATTTATGATATTCCTTACCCTCTCGTCACTTAATGTCTCAGGTTCAGGTTCCCTAATTTCTCCATCAGGATTTTGTTTGGTGTGAAACATTTACGTATACATTATTATCGTCTATAAGTTTAGTTAGATCAGATATCTGTTTTCCATTCAATTTACCTTGAAGTTTATCAGCTGTTATAATGAAATTCTGATATAAACTTACATAGTTCCGCCATGAATTCTTGCCTCAGAATCTTCTTTTGGATTATTTATTTTGGAGTAACCAGGATTTATTCCAAATAAACAAATCAAAGTTCTCTTGCTTCAATAAATGTAAAGTCTCCTCTCTCTTCATCTTCATATATTTCGAATCCTTGCTCTTTTATTATATCACGGAGTTTAGACAATCTTCCTTTCATTGACTTTATAGTTTCTGCAATAAGCAAATAACCATTAGATGTACATTGGTCAAAGAAGAACATGGTATCTCTATCGCCTTTTCCAATGCATATCGTTAGGATGGTAGATGCGATATACTGTGCCGAATCTATTACAGGAGGTAAACAAAGAATAAACCGTTTAAAAATGCAATTGTGTTCTCTTATAACAGAATCAGCCAACTTTCCTGATAAGCAATCAGTTACAAGTAATAAGATCTTAGAGGCAGTAATTACAACTCAGCAACATAGAGGGAAATGTCAGACAAATTGCTTATTTTTCATCACGTACATTAGGTAGATCGTATTGCAATGATCTGAAGAGCCAAGAGCTAGATGAAACTGTAAGTACTATTCGAGAGATATCTGCCATTGTGATCTTATTTGTAACGGGACTTGAGATTACCCCTGGAGTGAGGTTACCCCTAGAGATTTCATGAGAGGAGAAGCTGCTTCTTTTACAGTAGGATCAATTGGGGTTATTGTTCCATTTTTTGTAGGATTCGCTGTACTAGCATTATTTGGTTAGAGGCATTGGAGTCCATGTTGGTAGCAACAGCTCTCACTGCAACAAACATTGCAATATCTGTACAAGTATTGACTGAACTAGGAAAGATGTGGTTGCTCTTACTATCATCATTACTCCAATTTGGCTGAAAAGATCGTACATGAGGGTGAAGATGTGGTAGAAGGCAGGTCATCTAGTCTACTCCACTGATCCTGATGGGCTAGCTACAGATAGTGGTGGATGTCGGAGGATCAGTCCTAATTGTTGTACAAGCTCTCAATCTTATTATCTATCTTCTTACCACAGAAGTTAATGATCGACTTTCACGTCTAAGGATATCCAACTTCATGTCTCACTTCTCTGATTACTTTTAATCTATAATCCTACCATTAGAAATGACTGAATCAATTCTTTTAGTATTCTCAATATCTTCAAGAGGATTTGCAGACAGGACTAGGATATCTGCTTCTTTCCCAGGTTCAATAGTTCCTGTGTGATTGATTATCCCAAGAGCCTCAGCTCCATTATTAGTAGCAATCTTGATAATATCCATTGGTTTGATCCCTGCATCGGAGAGAAGTTCCAGCTCATGATGCAGACTTTCTCCTGGAACAAGTCCAAAGTTAGGAATGTCAGTACCTGACAGAATGTCCACTCCACTGTCATACATCATTTTCGTTAGCTGTAACACTTTAGCCCAACGCTTTTCATTTTGAGAGTCGTAAGAACTTTGTTTTAAGATTGCTTCATATATATTCAAAGTAGGATCTACTGGTATATGATTATCTAGAGACTACCTAGGTAGACGGATCTTGGTTTACCAACATGCAGAGTCTTCACTTAATATCCCAAAGAGCCTACTAACTGAAAAATCAAACTTAGTGGTAGTAGTACTGAGCCTACTAACAGGCTAGCAGTGGTGCTTATGGTTTTTAATTGTTGTATGTTATGCTTCACAATGCCATGTCGTAACATATGTACAAGAATAGGCTCAAGTTTCGGATATTATAGCGCAGGAATAAAGTATTGCAGCAGGTGTGTTTAGATTATATTATCAAGAGAGCTACGTATGAACAAATTATGAAATGGGTTGGCCTGAATGAGAAGAATTACTGGAAGAGGATAGCTGCCATTAGAAAAAGGGAATGGAGCTAACTAAGAATCTATAATTCTCATCAAAATGAATTTGGAACAAAATTCGCAAAGCTACGGCAGAGTACCATATCTTGGTAATGCGGTCTTACAAATCTTGCATCCATATAGTGGTATTTTAACTCCTTCCTTTATTGCATGATAATCTAGATCTGCTATAATTAGTCTTCCTTCATTTTGTGCCATTTCCAACGATTTTCTTTCATTATCTGATGATCCATAAATTATCGGAATAAATTTAACAATGGCATTACAAATATGACAATATCCTTCAGAGGTTGTTCTTGGAATATCCTTATGGTACGCTGCATGAAAGCTCTGCGCTTCCTCCTTTGTAATCTCAAACGAGGTTACAAGCCTGTAATTTATCCTGTAATAGATTAAATCACCCTCGTCGAATCTGTTATCTTGAAGATAGTATCTGTGCAATTCTGTCAATGTTTTAGCGATTTCGACTTCGTTTGTCATGTTCTCATTATACAAGTCATTCAAACGACAATATATTAATACTTCAAATCTGAATCGTACTAAGATTTCAGGGACTATGTTTAGATGACAAAGTATCAAAAAGTCGTTAAAGAATATGCTGAAAATCAGGAGGCCTTTATGGTTGCTCTATACATCTGAAATCTCTATGCTCTCCTGCAAGACCAAAGGTATGAGGGTATTAACCGTCTGGAGGTTCTTCTTAATGCTGTTCGAAATAACTCGTCTTTCATAACATCTAATGGTCTATTCTCTGGGTCTGTTTAATCAAGTAGCTAGGAATTGGGTTAGGAAAATAAATACCCTGACGTCGACCCGCCAAGTAATCAATGAATGAAACGATATTTCCAATGCCATCATGTAAATTTTTGATATGTCTGTTGACGCTACACCTGCGCGATGAATACATGCCACATCTGGCACAAGCCCATCTTGGTTTACTGCTCAATGTGTAAACATTCATGTAAACAAATTGATACAGTGCCTCACCGTGAAACTCATTGATATATTAGGATAATCTTCTATAAGAATATGTATCTGATAAAAAGATACAGATGTAGAATGAGTCTGTATAACTTGTGACTAGCTCCCTGAATTTCAAAAAATTAGGGACGTAGCAGTTGCTTCAACTCTTGGCGTAATCTTTTAGACCAGTAAAATCGATAGCAACCACAGGTTCCACCCACAGAATTATGAGCTATCAATAAGAATGTTTTATATATTCTAAATATTTTATAAATTACTTCGCTTCGGGTTCTATATCTCTCTGATAGATGAAATTCTTGAGTTTATTATAATTAAGATTTTCTTTTTCATCCCAGTCTGCTTGTCGGAACATATCATATATGGTATTATACCAAAGTCCAATACATTGGTTTGTTGCGGTTAAACCATCACAGAGTGATTTTTTATCTTGCTTATGATTCCTTAAGTAATGTATCTAGGTTGGTAGAATCAAATGCACCATAGAATCTTTTCGGAACAATATGATCCTGTTTATCTGGTTTAAGTTCCGGTATCACCTGTGAATCCTTTGTGCCTTTCATAGAATGGGGTCCCCATATCTTTAGTTCAGGATCGTTTTCTGCATGTTCATCGTTACAGTAGAATACTGGTATGCCTTTCGTTCTTGCAACGGATATCAGATCTTTGGTCGGCGATATTATTGTAGATGCCCTTTCTGATCTAAGGGCACCTTTGATAAAGTCATTTAACATATCATTTACCAGAATGGCGACTCTCTCGCCAGACAAATTTGATTGTCGATGGATTCTGCGGGAATCCAAACCCGAACAAATTTAGTTCTCAATCTCGACTTATAATCCTTAGACAACTACATAAATCGTTAATATCGCCATCATATTATGAGAATTCTGATGTTAGGACAACTACTATATGAAAGTAAAGGGAAAATCACAGACCAACGAATACTATCAGTTGAGAATGGAATTCCGAAATTTGAGATCTCGATTAAAGGCAGTGGCATATTTGCGGGAAGTCTAGAAGTGACAACAACCTGGACGTATTGGGCAATTCAAAGACCTGATGGTACTTCTTATAGTCGAGGTCAAGGAGTTATAATGACAAAGGATGGTCGTGAGGTGGCAACTGCAACGGGCCGTACAGAAGGGAAGAAGATTGAGTCAGGAAAGATGAGGTACGTGGGCGCGATATTTTATGAAACACATTCGAAGAATAAACTTGCATTTCTTAATCATCTAGTTGGAGTGAATGAGTATGAAGTAGATGCGTTAGGTAATTACGAACATAGGTTATGGGAGTGGAAATAATGAAAGTTTAGTACCTCTGGGCATTTCTTATTTTATTATGAATTTGCGCGCCGAAATTCCATCGCACCTTTTGATTGACGTCTTATGAGGTACTAACCATTTTTTAGGTTATGGAATGAAAATTCGTCGATTCATTTGAAAAAGTCAGACAGACTGGTTTGTTTGGTCTTTAAGACTCGTTTTTCTGTATCTACATCGTCGTCTTTCTCCACATCATGAGTCGCAATAATTTCATCATCCCATTTTACTTCTTCTAGACCCAACAATTGTCTGAAAATGTTAACTGTACCAGGACCGAAACCTGCATAATGATTATTCGCGGCGACAATCGCAAGTTTAACATCAGATGGTTTGCTTTCATTTATGTCTTCCTTGAAGTTGCACGCAACTTTTTTCATTTCCTTAATTCTATCGATCTGAATAGTACCAAAGTCTCTTTCATCAATACTTCTGTCTCCAATTAATCTAACGTAAACGAAATCAGAAGTGACTATTGGAGGGGTTTTAATTTCAGCAAGTTGACTCCACACAAGACACATGTCGCTATTGGCAAAGAAGTTGTACGCAAGACACGATTAAGGAATATTCTGTATTATTATGGGAATTGCGCGCGTCACATCGTACAAGATCATGGAAATCAGATACAATTTTTAAAAATTGTTTAACAAGAAAACCATAAGATATTCATTTTCTATCGAATATAACCTCTAATATTCCATTTTTATAGGTCGCCTTGGCAGTCTCGAGGTCGATATCGTACGGTATGATTGAAATACGAGTACATCGTTTTCCCTCAGAATTCAGATGAGAAATTGTCACAGAATTGTCATCATGAGAAACAACCTTGATATTTTTTTTCTTATTGTTAATAGGGAGTTGTAACACTATTTTGATGTTCTTATCAGTTACAATCACATCCTCCTCTGAAGACTCTGGGTCCAGGTTTTCGAATCCAGATAATGGCCCAGACATTGTTGACCCGGCAGTACTGTGAATATGCCCTTGCACGAATTCAGGTTTAACACTTCTTCTGATTTTTCTAACTCTTGTTTCCTTGTCTGGTAATAGATTTACAGGATAAGAATCATAAAGTGTAAGATCCACCTCTTCTCTTGCGACCGTACTGCGAACTCTGGAATATGACTCTGAAAACCTAAACTCATTCAAATCGTTACTAAAGATTCTATCAAATTCCTCCGTTAAATTATCAAATCCTCTAACCAATTCTTTTTCCATTCTGTCAAATTCGTCGTCTGCAAATACCATAGACGATTGATTGAACCAATCTTCTACGTACCCAATCCAGTCATTCATTAGTATCAAGAGAGGGTACATTAATCAAGTCCAAAATAAAGGTTGTTACAATTCAGTGATGTCAAAGACCTTTAAATGACTTTCCTTGGATTGGGCGCGTGGAACACCAAGATGCAACGGTTAAGAATGTCTATGTCACCTGATCTTCATGGATTCGAAAAATAACGTGGGGCGTGAAACTAGACGTTAAAACTGATTCCAATAATCATTTTTATTATCATAGTTTTAGGAGTGACATCAATTAATGAAAGATTAGGCGCATCATCACCATCAGTTGAAAATTCTACGCAAGAAGGAAATGAACAACCTGACGAAGAATGTCTGTATGACCCATCTCTCCCAAAATGCACTCCAGGACCTGAAGGATGTCCTGTAGGATTTTCTATGAATGCCTATGAACAATGTTTTCCTAAACATCAAAGAGGATGTCCTGAAGGTTATCATTCTCATGAGGATGACGAGAGCGGAAGATGTATTTCAGATATTGAAGAATGTGCAAAGGGGTACATTATGAATCCTGACTATCCAGAATGTCAACATATCGAATACGTCTGTAAAGAGCGTCCAACCGTAAGTGATTGTATGAAGGGGTTACTGCCTTTCAGAACACGAGTTCCAAGACATCGAAATGACATGAGTTTCCCATCTTTTGTGTAGTGTGATATTTAACAGTTCTTTTCGTGCGGAATAGCATTTATATTCATTGAGAAGAGGAGCGAAGCTCCGTTAATCGATTTGAAACTAGCCTTCCACAAAATCATAAGTGTTGGGAATGTTACATTTTTAATGTTAGGCGTAGTGCAGTATATAATTTTCTCCACCATTCCAACTTTTGCTCAGACACAACAGCCATATGGATTAGGTATTGATACGCTGTACGTAGGACTGTTACAGCTACCTCAGGCGATAGTATTTGTAGTACTTGGACCGATTGCAGGCATTCTTGCCATGAAATATGGAAATCTAAAATTTATCATTCCAGGTTCTATTGTCCTGACAGTAGGACTCTTTCTGGTACTATTTTATCATTCAACATCCGCAGAAGTTGCAAGTACGCTCATACTATTTGCTGTAGGAGGATCATTTCTGTCCTTGTCTGCTAACATCATCATATACTTTACACCTAGAGAAGCAACAGGTGTTGTATCAGCTACATACAGCACGACGAGAATTATTGGAGGTGCAATAGGACCAGTTATTGCAGGTGTATTTCTAAGCATATTTACCGTAGAGATACAGGATCCTCTACACGCTGGTGAAATGTTAGCTATGCCAGACGCGACTGCATTTAATATTACATTTTTGGTTGGAGCCTTAGCCTCACTCGCTATGATCCCAATGATCACTCGGTATATCAGTACTAATTGACACGCAAGGTTTAAACCATACTAAAACTAACTACCTGTACAAAATTGCTGAGAAAAGAACATCTTCTGAATATGCAGAACAACAGAAATAGCTTGATAACCTTGTTGACTCTCTCGTCGTTATTCGCTATTGTAATCACTACCTTGCCTCTCCAGACGGTAAACGCTCAGCTGAATCCTACGACATTGCAAAATCTCCTAAAAACAGGATACACTAACCAATATGTGGTAAGGACGCAAAATGCAGGGGATCTTACAGTATTGTACAGCATTACCGGAGGAACCCTGGTTGGAATAGTTGGTAATCCGGCTTTGAAAGCAGGGGATATAATTATTAATCCAGGAGGTTCTGGTGGAACGCTGGCAGTCCAAATACCTAGATTTGCCCTCGATGCCAAAAACGCACAGAATGAAGACGTACCATTCAAAGTCACATTAGATGGTCAGGGGGCTACCTGGAAGCAGATCCAGAGCACCAACACTGATCGAGTATTAGCTATTGAGTTCGGTAATAATAACAGACTCTTAGAAATCACTGGCACTAAAGTTGGATAAAAGCTATTTTAATCCTTACTAAAGAAAATATCCTTTTTATTTATTTTAATGAAATTGCATGCCATTAATGAATTTTCAGTCTTTATGACAGCGCCTTCCACTTAAGATGTGATCTAGCGGATGACGTCGGAGCTATTCTTCCTTCTTCTATTGCGGCCACTCGTAAATGATTTCTATACAGT
>JBKPHJ010000073.1:0-1642 GCA_046729835.1 Thermoproteota archaeon | reverse complement strand
CATTTTATGGGGAACAGGCTTGACTATAGATTTCATAACACCATTTTTGGCTGGACACTTAGCCATCAAGTTCGCACCTCATATATCCCATTTACCAGAGCGGATGGGACTCTTTGTTATTATTGTACTAGGGGAATCAATTTTAGGAGTAGTTATTGGACTTGCTGGCCATGAATGGGATATTTATTCATCGTTGTCTGTAGGCTTGGGACTTAGTATTCCATTTAGTCTGTGGTGGATATACTTTGATAATATAGGCGGCTCTGCTATAAGAGCAGCCACTGAAAAAGGTAGAAGAGGTATATACTATATTTGGCTGTACATACATTTCCCATTAGTAGTTGGGCTTACAGCAATTGGTATTGGTATAAAACAAGTAGCATCAAGTATCCAAGAAATCCCTTTACCTTTTTCAGATCTTTGGCTTATATGTGGTTCAGTATCCGGCTGTTTGTTTGTTCAGGCGATACTTCATTTGGTAGCGGTCGAAGATTCGGATATTGAACCTAAGACAAGAAGAAAATGGGCAACATATAGGATTATTTCTGGTATTGTCATAATTTCTATATCAATTCTGGGTTTGAAGTTACTCCCGTCAGTTCTTATGCTTATTTTAGCATTTATATGTGCTCTTCAAATTGTTCTCGATTTAAGAGATCATCCTCATCATAGAATTTTTAGATTGTGGTAGCTATTTTGCTAAAGTAATCATCAGGCGTTTGTGTTCTGAAAGAGGATTCCGTCTGCCTCTATCCTTCTTTAAGAGTATTCATCCTGTTTTTATTGAGCTACGATTCACTTTCCTTTTGTTGCATTAAGGATGAAGTCGGCAATTTCATTTGGATGTGACACATACGATGCGTGGCTGGCGTTAAGCGACAGAGTGGTAGCATTCATTTGCTCAGCAAATGTATGCTGGACATCTGGAGGTATCATATGATCTGATTCAGAAATTTGATACCACGTTGGTAATTGTTTCCATGCTGGAAGACCAGATGTTGCAACAAAGTTTGATTGATGGAAGGGCTTCTGTGTAATTGCCATTATGTCGGCCTCAGCAGGATCAACGTCTTGAGCAAAATTCTCTCTAAATATTTTTGGATTTAAGTAAATAAACCCACCACTGTCGGGCATGAAGAGTTCTTTCGGGAAGTTCGCGGGGTTGACGAAAGTCGACAATGATTGGCCCTCGTCTGGAGCAAAGGCAGCAATATAGACAAGCCCTGTGACGTTAGGATTATTAGAAGCAGCATTCGTGATTACTGCTCCGCCATACGAATGGCCTACAAGAGTTACTGGTCCACCAATATGCTCAATAGCACGTTTTACAGTTTCGACATCATCCGCTAGAGAATGGAGAGGAAGTTGAACAGCGATAACTTTGTGTCCTGCTTTTTCCAGAATAGGAATTTGTTTGTACCATCCAGATCCATCAGCCCATCCTCCATGGACCAGCACGACATTCGTCGCGTTAGTAGCGTTAGACATATTTTGTGTTCCCTGCGGCTGCATTAATGTCTTGTTCTCTGTAGCGAACCCGGAATATGTAGGTGATATAAGACCAAGGGTCAGTGCCGTAGTTAGGCACAATAAAATCAAGGTCACTTGTTTTGATCTTATTCCATGCAATTCAACATTACAA
>JBKPHJ010000072.1:0-44049 GCA_046729835.1 Thermoproteota archaeon | reverse complement strand
CATCAATACACGTAATGAGTACCAGATTAAAAAGGTGTATATTTCCTAATTCTCTGATGATTGAGTATATTATCTCGTGAATCTATAGATATTATTTGCTAGATCTTAATAACAAGAGTAGTATCAAATTTTCTTAATTCTTCGGGCACTCACATGATATTAGCTCTTGCTGCTGTATGTACTGATGACGTAATTCTACTCGAAGATTATTAATTATTAGACTCGTATTTTTGCACCGCTATCGGTATTACTCCCGATGAAATAATTGCATAATTGTTACTATTCTATCGAGACTTGTACAATAGAATAAACTTTAAGATATTTCTGACATCATAGAAAATGAGGGATATTTTGATGACAATAGAATCTTTATCCGTATGAATGAGTTACGGGACGGACCGGCGATTTCGCTGAACGCTACTGATACATAAGCAACAAGTGCCGACGGCGAAGATCGTATAATACTAGCCATTCTACCTTTGATTGCAGAGCTTTGGATCTAGCGTTGTACGACTAGTTATTTATACACGCGCGGACAGTATAACGTAATGACAGTTCAAGCATATGCTGCTCACGAAGCAGGTGGAAAACTAGAACCATTTGAGTATGAATTAGGTTCCTTGAAGCCTGATGAAGTAGAGATCGATGTCGAGTATTGTGGTATTTGCCATAGCGATTTGCATATGCTTAAGAACGAATGGGGAATTGAAATGATAGGCGCCACTCTTGTTGTCTGGCTGTCTCGGGGTTTTGCAGGGGGACCTCTATTTAGACAAGCTGGGATAATGACAAGTTCTATATTAACGGCAATATCTGTAACTCTCTTGTTAACAGGTCTAGGTGTTAACAGGTCTAGGGAGAATATCTATCGAGTGGGACTTGTTCAAAAGAGAAATGTATCCAAGAGAAGAGTATATCATTCAAAGTTTAAAGGAAGAAAAGCCTATTAGCCAGCCAAAGTTATTAACGTTCACTTAAACGTTATAATTTAGCTGCCAAAAGTCAGCTCAGCTAGTCGAAAGACAGGATACTGGACTATGGAACTTCAACAAAGGATCTATAGGAAGCTGTCGGTTTAGTGACATGTATTTTTGCAAAGCAATGTTCCTTGCGCCAATAAGAAATATGGTTCTCGATTCGCGCTTTTATCAGTGAGAGCGGGAGTGGACCGCCTTGAAACTCAAAGACGTCAAGCAGTTGACTTATATTACTTAATCCTAAACGCATAGTTTAGTACAAATCAATTGAATGTGGAACTATGATAATGGATATAGGTTTCCTAAATGCAGAGATTAAGGAGATGAATGATAAAAAGTTGAAGCTCCATTTGAATATTCATATGCTTGTATACAGTTTCTAGCATTTCTTAAAATTGAATTTAAGATTGCATATACAACTGTCCAAGGAATAGTGAGAGGAGTTTATCTTCCCTTGTATTAATATATTATATACCAGTAACAATGCTATTAATGACCAGCAACTATGTGTACAAAATATACCTTTCTAGAATTCTGGTTCATTTCATTATCTTGAATCCTAAAATATGCGTACGTTCGATCTTTAACGATACTTATAAAATCCTTCAGCTCTTCATCGGTTAGAGGTGTAACTCTCTCACGTATTGCTCGCGTAACCCACAGTTTTGTATCAGAAACAGTTATTAAATTGCGATCGTCAACAGTCACTGAAACTTCGACCGCCTTTAATCTTGTTTGATTTGCTGTCCACTTCCTGACCGAACTTAACATCACCAGAGGTAACTGGTTCCTGTAGAGATCAAAGAGGACATTTTCCTTGTCCACTTTGTGATGTTGTAATTCCGCCATTCTTTCCATATTGCAACGGTGCGTGGTTTGGATTGGATTTCGTACAGGGTTGAATTTACCCTTGTATATAGGTAAGGGATGGGCAGTTAAGCAATTTCGGCATACGAATCCGCTATACCCGATTACTTCTAGATCCTCAATTTTGGGTTGTAGGAGGATATCAAAAGTCTTATTGGCTTCAGAAAAAGAACATCCATTGAGACTATGATATGATTCTCGGCTCGGCATGGACGAAATCTCTTCCTTCAACCTTTTGAATTCTACAATCTTACGGAGATATTCTAATGACCGATCAATAGGATTTTTGTCTAATTCGCGAGCGAGGAAATTAGAGTGAGGCCTGTGATGAAGGAATGATTGAGACTTGAATCTTGAAGCTTTATAATTCATCCTTAACGGTGAGAAGGATGACGAAAGAGGATTTGGTAAATGTATATCCCTAAGATGTCTTTCTCTATTCCATCGCCTCGAAAACGGCTTAGCACATATACCACAATAATGTTTTTCTCTCAATTCGAATTGTCACCCTTCTGAACAAAACCCACGGTATTGGTATAGTTGGAGTTACTCCTCGAGTAACTCGAGTTACTCCTCGAGTACGTTAAATTCCTAGCCATCTAATGTTTACAAGAACATCCTTGTTATTATACCTTTTTACATTAGAATATAGCAGAACTTTTATAACCATCCTATTAGTAACTATATCTGGAATTTGATGCCAAGTACAGACGATTTGTCCCGATTTGTGGCTTGAAAAAATCGTTTGGCAATATTGCTATCCATGGGTAGGCTGTATGCAAGCGCAGCCACCGGTCGGAAGTGGTGCACCCGTATGTCCAGAGTATTCCCTTGGTGATTTAAAACGAGCTTAAATGAAATTGTTCAAAGATTTAAAACAGAGACCAGATCAGATAAGATAAATATTGTAGCTCATAGTAAAGGAAGACTAGATGCAAGAGTATACTTAGCTAATAATCCTTCCAATGACGATATTGCAAACTTAATAATGATAGGAACGCCAAACCGTGGCTCAGAATTAGCAGTAACTGGGTTGTCAGCATTAACTGCATCCTTAGTAATGTACCCATTTATGTATCAATATCTAGAGTTTTTTTCTGTTGGCCAGCATTAGATGATTTGGTACCGAGATCTGCAGCCATTTTTATTTTTGTATTTTGTGTTTTGATACAAAATATACAGTTATGGCTAAGGCCTATGGGCAACAATATTTAATCTAACAAAATCTAAGAACCACCGTACATTCAATTTATTACTACATTTTTCAATTTCATCTAAAAACAACTCCAAAAACAGAGTCTTTAACTTGTCATCATCATTATCTATCGACAGATATTCTAGATAAGATTTCATTACTACTGTCTTTACAAATTTAGAATATATGCGGCTATTTGGAAGAATTATACAATCACTATTAGAGTATACCGTTGTGTTTACATAGCCTGCTTCTTCGAGCAATCTATTTGTGTCATCAGGCTTGGCAAAATGCCATGGTTGCTTCCAATCTGTAAAGTATGCTTTGAATTGATCTAAACGCGTAATTCGTTCTAATAACATTATGATTTGTTGTAGATTTCCAAACCCTCCGCACTGGATTAATAATTGGCTACTACCGAGACTAGTACTATTGCCATTTCTGCGGACATTCCTATTTTTCCCGATAATAGTATCATTGTTTTTACCACTATGCATTGGCTTTAGCATTTCCCAAAAGTTTTGAAATGCTTTTCTGTGATCTTGTACCCAATGAAGCGCAGAATTAGAAAAAATAACATCCAGCTTTCTTGGAAGTTTTATATCCGTAAAACTAGACTGTACTATTTCAACATTATCCAAGAATTGAAGATTGGTTCTTGCTTGTTTTATCATATTAGAATCAATATCAACAGCATAGACCTTTCCTCTTGGAACTCTTTTGGCCAAGTCTTTGGTCAGCAGCCCTGGTCCACATCCTGCATCCATAACAATTTCATTTCCATGCCATTTTCGCCATTCAAGTACCTGTTGACCCCATCTATACTGAACTAAATATGAAACTTGATCATAAGTAAGTGCATCCCAGGAGCCTTTATTTTTGTCTCTCAATAGCTTGTATATTTATGTGGGCAAATATCAAATAAGCCTATTGATGTTCAGACTATCTCCATAGCTCCAGGTGATGCGATATGGAAGTATCCAGGAACCTATCTTATTCATAGCCACGGAGTACAAGAGGAAAGGGGAAATATGGGGGAAATAGATGTTATTCCTGAAAGTGAGAACTCTGTCTCATCTATAACAGCAACAGCAGCAACAACAATGAATTCTTCTTATCTTGAGACTTTTTCGTAAGTAAATATTTATTATGCCTCTTATTTTGACAAGGGTTTTTAAGACCATTCGAGAAGTCTTACGTGGTATTTAGATCCTTTCCACGGGATAGTTACTATGTAACTCCATAAACTACACAGAACTTGGATATTAATGAAGATATCAAATAATCAATATAAGAAAATACAAGGTATTTTGGGAGATCAATCTTTTTCAGCCGTTCTCCCGAAGCACTACGCAGAAAGATTAGGAATTTCAAAAGGCGACTATGTGAAGGTTATCTTAGAAAGTGATCGATTAGTCTTAGAGAGGGCAGATTAAGGAGGCATTAAATTGAGAACGCGGGGAGATTTTCGATCCTAGTTAACTCCTGAGTTTTGTGCCCTCCTTGTCGATGGTTAAATAATGGCGTCTGTTTCAGAGAAATATATCGGTAATAAAAGTTATGGAGACCGGTAACTAGCTCCTATCTCTTCCTGATAGTGCCTGTTTAGAGAGCCGAGGGGCCATATTTTTTTGTCAGATAATAATGATCCTGAAACATGTTAGAAATGCATTTCAAATTGTTAGTAGTTTCAATTTATTCAAAAAGATTCACCTTATGGACGTTCAATAATCGTTCAATAAGCCGTTGAATATAGTTCATTCGAAATGGAAAGTCTCTAGATCACTAAAAATGAAAGCTTCTTCCTTGGCTCAACATATGCGTTACTGTCTACTTGTGAAGTACTTACTTGAAATAAAATCCGTGTCAGAGATAAGTACCGTTGAATATGACCCGATGGTTACAGCAATAATTTAGATATGATAACGGAAAGATATTGAGAACAAGTCACATCAAATCGAGAACCTTTTAACAGGGGGTTTGGTTAATCAATCAAATAAATGGAAATGTGACTTTATTCTATCTCTACTCCTTGATGGCTTAGCGAAAATAGCATCACGGCAGCAGCATCACTGCAGCAGCAGCACCAATGGCCATAGTAATAAAAACAATCTAAAGGATAGTTCAAATCATACTATATACTGTATTCTAGCAAGAAGAGGATGGAGACTAAATGTAAGAGGAAACAGTTACCGGAAGAAAGAGGCTAGAAGCTAGTCGGGAAAGATTTCGTCGAAGCTGTAGATGACCGTCGTTCCCTGTGGCAATTGGGTAGTATCTGCGTTACGATTGCAGAGGATCGATTGCATTCCCGATTCCCGCGCGGCTTCTACTTCCTTTACAGTATCTGAGATAAACACAAAATCGCATGGATTCCGCAAGAGAGATTCAGCAATTTTCCTATAGCTCTCGATTTCCGTCTTCGATCCGACCCTAGTATCGAAGAAAGTCGTGATCTGAGGAGTCAGATCCCCCGAATCAATACTTCGGAAAAGGAGCTGCTGTGCGAGAACACTGCCAGACGAATAGATGCAGATCTCTCGGTTCTGCCGCCGCCAGCGCTCGAAAGCTGGAGGAACATCCGGATAAACTCGTCCATGCAAATCCCCACTGGCGTATCCCCCTTGCCAGATTCTGCCTTGCAGAGATTTGAGAGCAGCATACTTGCTGTCCCTAGCAATCAACCATTGACAGTATGCAATGCCTGAACGCAACAGCAATTCTTCATTCTCGTCCATCCAGGCAGAAGGTTGCAATCCCTCTTGCTCATCGATGTGATGTTGCATGCGCAACTGTTGAATCAGTGACTTAATCTCTGGCTCCCGAAAGTGCTCCCGAAGGAATGGCTCCAACTTTCGACTGGCGTACGGAAACAGTGTTTGATAGACGAAGTCGACAGGCGTTGTTGTACCTTCGATATCAAGCAGAATGATATGGATTCTAGATTCGGTGGTGGGTGGTGACACGAGCTATTTCGCTGCCGTCTGTGGAGGAATGTAGCTCGGACCCCAACAGACCGGCTTGTATTTTTGATCAATCGAGCTGTGTGTGTAGTGCGGGGTCCAGCCGGACACATCTTGGAATAAGCGTATAGCACGGATTCGCCTATCACCACAAAGATTGAACCAGTGAAGCATCCCACGTGGAACTCGGATCAGGTCCCCTGCCTGCACTTCGACTGCCACAACAGGGCCCTCCTGTGGATGGATGTGAAACAGTCCTTGTCCGTCGAGGATGTACCGGACCTCGTCTTCATCATGACAATGCTCGATATTGAACTTGGAGAGCATGGAATCTAGCCCTGGCGTATCCTGGTTCACATCAATGACATCCGCGGTCAGATATCCGCCGCGGCTTTTGAGCTCATTAATCTGTTCCGCGTATGCACTCAGAATCTCTTCGGGGGGTGCGTCTGATGGAACGCCAGCCACAGGCTCCCAGCGTTTGTAACCAATGTCAATCTTCTCTAGAAAGTCTCGAATCCTGTCATGGTCCTTCAACGATCGATTTTCATCGGGGATGTGGAGGATAGCCATAACAATCACATCGTGTGTACTATGGAGGATCGAACCAGTACTTCCATTAGAAATTCTAAAATTTCAACATGTCGTTTGGCTTCTCGTAGGTCATCACCCCAGGTATAATGCCCATGCCCGCGCAGAAGAAACCCGTGAACGTCAGGATGACTGCATAGGGTTGTGGAAACCCTTTGCGAGAGCTCTATTATATCTTCAGAATTCTCCAAAATTGGCAGCCACTCGCAGTGCTGATGGGTTTGAACGCCCTTGAGTCCCTTCAGCATTTCGTAGCCCTCAATGGAGACGCCACCCTTGGATGCGTGAGTGCAAGAAAGAACCGTACTCCATACCGAGTGTGTATGCAAAACCGCACCTGCATGCATGCAGCGAGCAATCGTGAGATGCAGCAATGCTTCAGCAGACGGCATACCTTCACCGCGAACGACATTAGCAGAGCCATCGATCTCCAGAAATTTCGCCGGAATCAGGTCATTCTTGTTTAATCCAGTGGACGTGATAGCCAAACGCAACGGTTCCCGTGAAACCACTGCGCTAAAATTTCCGCTGGTGCCCAAAACCCAACCCCGTGAGTAGAAGTCTCTACCACATTCGGCCAAATCAGCCGCTAGCGTTGAGAAATTGAGGCTATTCAAACCGGAGTGGTACACGGTCTTCAAATGGCTCACTAATCATGGTTAAGGATACAAGATAAATTTTTCTATTTAGATAGTTTAACCGCATCGATTTTGTCTGTTTTTATTTTACTGATGCGAAAGCTCTTGTCTTGGCTGGATTAGATAATCGTACGTCAAGGCGTCTTTTGTTCAGGACATAGCACTGACCAGCTTCCGGATACACTTAAAAGAGAATTTGCTGAAGTATGACTAAAGTTCCCCAGATCTGGTATGGCACTGCCTTATATGAACATAATTCTATTACCTCTTGTATTACAAACTAACAAGCGACATACTGACAAGGAGATCAGAAGTCAAAATGTTAGAACAGCAGCAATCTTGCCACAGTTTTACCCAGAGCTAGTTAAACAAATCCGGGAAGCATTTTATCGAATAGTAGCATCTATTGACATGTCAGATCCATTAATATTAGACCAAAACAATAAAGCAAATTCACATTTATTCAATAACAGTAGAAGTCAATGGATATCAGAGAGAATACTTGAATGGATAGGGAAAAGTAATCCCACTATCTATACAAAAATATTAGCTATTTGTGATTTCGATGCATATTCGAATGGATTGAATTTTGTATTTGGACAAGCTCACAGAGGAGGGAGAGTAGGAGCAGTATATCTGCCAAGATTAAGACAAGAATTCTATGGTCTTGCATCTACTATAGACTTATTTCAACAGAGATCAACTACAGAAGCCGTTCATGAATCAGGGCATATGTTTGGACTATCTCATTGCGAAACTAGAAGCTGTGTAATGCATTTTAGTAATTCTTTACGTGATACAGATCTTAAAGATCATGCTTTTTGTAGTAAATGTGAGGACTTACTAGCTAATACGGATCAGTAAGTGGTAGTGGATACATGAGTAATCGACAAGAGTTACCCTACACAGAACGTAAAGAGCAGATTTATCTTAAAACCGCTTCCGAACAACGTTTTTAAAGGTTGTTTCCCTTGCGTTGGGGTGACTCATATATATACATAATATTAGTTATGGTTCTTGATGATACTTTATTCTTCATACTGTGCGATAGTCTCTGCATAACTCTTTAATAGATTATTATAACATAATTCCGCAAAATTGCAATAAGCCCTTTCCATCGTTATCGGTAGTAAGGTAACTTCCAATATCTGCAGAAGAACTGTTTAGTAAGTTCAGTTCAGTCCATGTGGATTTTTCTTTAGCGTTTCCATCACAGTTTCTTGATAAAAAACTTGTTTGTTGTCCCAGTTCATTTTGCTAAGGAACATAAACGAATGCTGGTACATACTAAAAGAATATTAGAGTATAATGATGGTTGGATTGCTATTAACCCAAAGTTTAATAAGTTGGTAACTTCATTGAGGACTGCAGTAGAGCGTGAAGGTAAATTAGATAAAGAAATAACTGCTCATAACGATCTATTTGATTCATTCAGAATGAGCTTTTCTTATTGGAATTAGTAACATAGTTACTGACATGGGGACTAGCCATTCTGGATAACCAGACTTTAATCAAATGATAAACATAACTCTCGGTCTTGTAAACAAATATTGTATAACATTGACAACAACTGCAGGATCTCCGTTGATGGAGCAAATCCTTCCTTTATTCGTTCTTTGAAATACTAGCTTGGAGAGAATCAATATGATGATCCAATATTCACAGGAGTCAATAGATTAGTCTTTAAAGGATATGTTCAACAAGAATGTGTTATCACCTTTCTTGAACTTCATAGACGTCTCCGCTAGGACTATTTAATCAATGTACGGATTGCATGAAATCAATAGTAAGGTCATATAGACACGATAACCATTATTAGATATGTCTTTTACTTACTTCATAGGATTAAGTACTATGAGTCAGATAACAGAACCTGTAATTCAGCTTCTCAAAGGAAAAAATTTTGCTTACGTATCGACACTAATGAAGGATGGCTCACCACAAGTTACTCCTACATGGGTTGATATGGACAACGACAATAACAGCATTTTGATAAATACCGCTGAGGGAAGAATAAAACACAAGAATGTATCAAGAGATCCAAGAGTAGCCATTTCCGTATCTGATCAGAATAATCCATATAACATGGTTTCAATTAGAGGAAGAGTTATCCAGCAAATTAGTGAAGGCGCTGATAAACATACAGATAGACTTGCAAAGAAGTACTTGGGTATGGATAAATATCCTTACCGTTCGCCAAACGAAAAGAGGGTCATTCTAAAAATAAAGCCAGAAAAAGTGTTCCATCAACAACCACCTAAATAGTAATTGAGATGGATAAATCAAGCTTTACGTCGGATATTTCTCATCTTCCTATCATATGCTGATTATAGTAATAATGCAAGGTCGTGTTTGTGACAAATAAAAATGGAATAAAATTTGCTTGTTACATCTACCAACAACGACTAGAGTATACGGATATTAGACGCATCGTATTAGAATGTGAGAGATTAGGATTTGATTCTGTATGGCTTAAGGATAATTTTACCTCTTCTTGGCTTAATGCTTATTTTTCTGATAAAGAAGGTGAATCAAACTCGGAGGACCCCATCCTTGAATGCTGGACAACATTATCTTCACTCGCCACATTGACTAAAAGAATAAGGCTTGGTGCTATTTTGGTAAACATACATAGAATTCCATCTGTCACAGCTAAAATGCTCTCTACTTTAGATGTAATAAGTAATGGGAGAATAGAATTTGGTTTAAGTGCTGGATGGTATGAGAATGAGATTAGATCATACGGACTTCCTTTTCCTAAAGCATCAACCAGAGTAGAAATGTTAGAGGAAAGCATTATCATAATTAAGAAAATGTTAACTGAAAGTCAAGCACCATCATTTGAGGGTAAGCATTATACCATAAGAGATGCTAAATGCAGCCCAAAACCAATTCAGAAACCACATCCACCCATATGGATAGGGGGAGGAGGCAAGAGAACTCTTCAATTGGTAGCTAAATATGCAGACGGTTGGAACTATGGACTTTGTACATATGATGAATACTTGAGTAAAATATCCGTTCTCAAAGATTGCTGCAAGGCAGTTGGTAGAGACCATGAAGGAATAGTCAAAGCTTGGCATGCAATAATGCTTCTTGGTCAGAACAATAATAAAATAAAAATAATAAAAACTAAAAATAGTGATCATACTTCAAGTTGCAGTAGTATCTGGAAAAAGAATCCTAAGGTAGCTATTGTTGGAACACCTGATGATATCATAGAAGAAATAGAAAAATACATATTTGTTGGCGGTGTAAAGTATTTTACCATACACTTTCCAGATCTTCCAGATCTGAGTTCTTTAAATTTATTTGCTAAGTCTGTCATACCAAAATTTAGATGAGAACAGATATGCTCATAATATGGGCTTGTGTTATTAGTATTTTTTGAGTCTAAAGGTTCCTAATATAATATCATGAATCTTTCTACGCATAAATAACGTTCGATAGACATTACCATTTGTTACCATAGGGTTATTTTTCTTTCTTTGATGTCGACGAAAATAGTCGTTTGAAATTCCACGATATAACAATTTCGCGCGCGAAAATAAACTAATAAAGTGAATATATAATAATGCGAATACAGGCGTTGTCAACGTGTTAAAACCGAGTATAAATTCCCAGAAGATTTCTTTGGACTAGAAAGGCATGCAGGGGTTCGACAAATATTGTGAGGAATTCTCAACGGGTACATGTGATGACTTTTCGGAACAGAAACGATCCTATTGATTGTGTACCAAAATAGGATCACAACATCTTAAAGTGGGTCCGAGAGATTTTTCTGCACGCAAAGAGTCCATGATTGAGGGTTTTAATGTACCCAGTAATATGAGACATGAATACATAAGATAGGGCGCGCAGAAACTAGAACTAATTAACGGAAAATCAGTCTCATCAATTCTTAGAATACCTTTTTGGAACGTGTGAGATGTCTGCCTTGGTTATCATCAAAATATAGAATAAATGGCCTGCCATGGGAATCGTTAATAATACTAGATAGTTAGCTATAGATCTAAGCGTGATCATATAATCTGAATTGTTTGCGCGCAAATTCTCAGTTATGAAACTACTTAAATATGTGAAAACGTCCTCTTTTATATGTTAAAGATTCTAAATGCGAGTCCAGGATTTGGCACGCCTCTAAGTGAACAAGAGTTAAAGGACTTCCTAACAACGAAGGTTCTAAATTTACATCTTGGAACAGTAGACGAGAATGGTCACGCAAATATTCATCCTGTAGGATATTACTACGATCCGTCGAATAACAAGTTTTATCTCCTAACAGGAAGAGAGTCAAAGAAAGTCAATAATCTTAAGAGCAACGAAACTGCTTATTTTTGCGTCGATGATCCAAATCCACCTTACAAAGGAGTACGCGAAAAGGGGAGTGCAAAGATACAATAAGATGTGAATTTTAACATTAGTGTCTGGGAAAAGATCATGGTCAGATATTTGGGGAATTTAGAAGATCCGATGGCACGTGCAGTTCGAGATGAACTGAAGAAGGGTGAATCTATTGTATTGGAGATTAGTCCTAGATATTTCTCAACTTGGGATTATAGTAAACAGTAAACCAGATCATCACGCATACAGGTTCTATTTTGACTGTGCGTAGAAAGTAGAAGTTTGGATTCTGCGCGCACAAAAAATGGAAACTACTATTTGCATTTTGGGGTTCTAGAAGTAATGTTCTGAACGTTAGTAACTTCAGTTAAACATTCGTTTATAGTTGGATGTTTTTCACATACATATTCTATACGTTGACATTCTGGATAGTCAGGATTCATAATGTACCCCTTTGCACATTCTTCACTATCTGGAATACATCTTCCACTCTCATCATCCTCATGAGAATGATAACCTTCAGGACACCCTCCTTGATGTTTAGGAAAACATTGTTCAAAGGCATTCATGGAAAATCCTGCAGGACATCCTTCGGGTCCTGGAATGCATTTTGGCAGAGATGGATCATATAGACATTCTTCGTCAGGTTGTCCATTTCCTTCTTCCGTAGAATTTCCAACTGATGGTGATGATGCGCCTAATCTTTCGTTAATTGATGTCGATCCTAAAACTATGATAATAGAAATAATTAATGGAATCAGTTTTAACGTCTAGTTTCACGTCCCACGTTATTTTTCGAATCCATGAAGATCAGGTGACATAGACATTCTTAATCGTTGCGTCTTGGTATCGCGCGCAAGATTTTTTGACCACGGTCAATGGCATGTCACTAGCCGTTAGAATTTATCAACATACAACCCAATTTCATCTAGAAAAGGTTTAAAATAGATATCAGACATTTATTGATGATATACGTTCTAGTATATCGCGAATCCGGTCTAGATTGCGATTTTATAAGAAAAGGTGAAACAATGGAAGAGTCACTGAAAAATGGTGCGGATCATGCAATGCAAAAACATGGTATGCGTGCAAATGATATTTACCTAAATGATATCCCGGTCAATCTGTTGTGTCATTCCTTTAATGACGAAATCCACTAATCGAAGTCAGTTATCCATAGTATCCGCAGTATCCATTCTGCAACTTTAGATCATAAAAATCAAATCTACATATATAACTAGATAAAATGAAAAATAATGTTGAACTATGGATACTACTACGGATACTGTGCCGTACCGTTTGAGGTGCATAAGAATTTAAAAAGATATGAATAGTTTTGACTCGACAAGATTATATACGCCGCATAGATTTTGAGATCGATTGCCCGCCTGTAATCAGTATCTCCAATCACAAGGACACCTCGACCTGTCATATACATGAATCGAGTCGCCGACCATCCGGGAAACGATGAGGGCGCTGCCTATGTCAGATATTTTGATTACTGTCCGTTTTGTAGTTACGAAAATGGTTATGCCAATATTCATAACCCCGACTACTGTTGTGATGCGTTTCATACTGCTGTGACAAATGAATATTTTAGACTTGATGAGGGTAAAAACCCTAACAAGTTCGAATTCAGTCTAGTCACGACAGAAGGTATTCCCGCAGGGGTAGATTTTTGTCCTTACTGCGGAAGACGGGTGATAGTCAGGAACCTCGAAATCGTGCATATGTGATGTGAAATAATGATATTCACAACCTGCTATCTTCCAGCCAACCATTAAGCTCCAAATCTTACAAGTGTAATTTTTTATGATAATCGATGACAACTATTAAAGAAGGTACTGATCTTAAAGTGAATGTGAATGAAAATGACGATATTTCAGAAGATGATTTGCGTGAACAAGAACAAATTCTGATTCAGATCTGCTCTCTTTCGTCGAATTTAAAAACAAGGACGAGGCCCAGAGTTCTTACCAGGCCCTTCAAATTACAACTTTAATCTCGCATGATCGTTATTCTAAAATTCATAGTACATATATTATAGATTGAAAATGTTGGACAATAGATGTGCAGTCCAAGAAAATAAAACACCCTAGTTGATTTCTCTATTGCTACCTTCGTTACTGACCTCGAAGAGAGTAGAGCAACCAGCTATAATACTTACGTACTCTTCTCTTGAAAAGTTAAATAGCGCACATCACAAGACTAGTCATGGAATTAAAGTCATTATAATACATGCGGCTGAAGATGACGATGAACACACATATTATGGTATAATTTTTCCTAACATGGATGTTCTCCAATTAATGATTTGGGATCGTGGATTTACAATAGTATCATTTTAGGGCAGCGTGTTTGAGTCCTATTGACATTTATGACCAATAGCATAGTATAATTCTACAAACTCTCCAGCACAGATTTTCATTATCCTTTTATATAATGGAGGATACACAGCAAGAAGTGTAACCATAGTGCATTTTTTGATTTTCACGTCAATCATTATCTTGTTATTTTCTTTGTTAGGCTTCAGTTATACCCTAATGTCCAAAAATGGATTATATATTTATGCCTTGGATAATGCATCGCTTATCGAACAGGGAAATGCTGCCTATGATTTAGGAAGATCAGAAAAAGCTATACAATACTATGATCAAGCATTAGCTATAGATGCTAATGATGTCGATGCACTAAATAATAAAGAAGATGCACTCTCAAGTCTTGCAGAACAAAACCAGAATATGTCCACTGTCAGTTAATATGACGATAAAGTAAATGGTAAGTTTTCCTAGTCGTGTTTTTAAGTTATTACTATCATGTTTCTGTCTAAACCGCTTCGTTCCTTATGACAGAAGCTATTTAATGTTGATCCTAGTGAAAGAATCGATATGTCTGAGAAGTACTCAATAGTTCGCACATCTTAACAAATATATCCTTTTTCTTCATAGGAAGAGTAGTCACATTTCCAC
This sequence comes from Thermoproteota archaeon, assembly GCA_046729835.1. Taxonomy (GTDB): domain Archaea; phylum Thermoproteota; class Nitrososphaeria; order Nitrososphaerales; family Nitrososphaeraceae; genus TH5896. The sequence goes on along the minus strand of JBKPHJ010000072.1, from coordinate 29,505 downwards.
ATTCAGGTAAACCTAGTCGCTTACTATCACACGATAAGAACATATGAGTCACCATATGTTCAGTGAATCGCTCATAGAATTTTATTGTCTTAGGAGGACCTAAAGCTAACCATGTCTAATTTCTCACAATATTACTGAAATTGACTAGTACAATCGTAGGTACCAGTATTGAAAGGATAACCATTTCTTTCATACCTCTTACCTCGATCAAACTGGCATCCCTAGGAATAAACCTACCCGATTTGAAGTCGATTTACGCATCACAATATTTTTTGATATATTTATCATAATCCGTACCATATAAATTCAATGTTCCTTTACTTATGAAGGAATCTAATGAAGCATTTAAGTGTCAATACTAGATAGTGAAAAGCTCGCTCCATAAATGCTCTACTTAGATCTGAGTCCTGATTAGGATAGGATAGCAGAGAGGATAATTATTGAACATTTACTATACCTGATCTAGCTAGTTCAGCTCCTATGCCATAGCCTACAAGTGCTATCCCGGTACCTAGCCCAGCCATTTCGATCCCACCTTTTAGGATATTCATTTGGGCCATACGCGCCTTTATTGCGCCTACTATAAAAGAAGAAGTAACACTAATTATAATAGCTACTAGAATAGCCGTAGTGGATGACATGAATCCAACCTTAACTACAAAATATGGAAGAATTGGAAGAATTCCTCCAAGCAAAAATGAACCAAACATAACTAATGCACCCTTTAACGGGTTTCCTAGAATCTCCAGATTTAGCCCTAGCTCTTCCGTAAGCATAGTCTTAAGCCATACCTCTTTGTTAGAAGTTATCTTATCAACTACTCCCTTTAGTTCTACCCCATTGAACCCCTTTGATTTGTATATCTGCTCAATTTCTTGTCTCTCTTCATTTGGAGTATTTTCTATTTCAAACTCTTCTCGACTTATTTCTGATTCCAATATCTGTCTCTGGGATTTTACTGCTAGATAATTCTGTACGGCCATGGCCTTCGCTCCCGTAAACATTCCAATAAGTGCAGCAAGGATAACTATGTCAGCCGAAATTATAGCACCACCAACACCCGCTATAATCCCTAAAGATGTGTTAACACCATCTCCAAATCCGAATACTAAATCTCTAATGTAATTGCTTTGTTTGATATGAGGTTCAACATGGGTCGAATGTTTATAGGGTATCATGCGATGTTATGCTAAAAATATAAAGACCATTATAAAGGATTGCACACAGCATTTTGATGTCATCTATATAAAAAAAGAAAAATCTCTGGCCTTCAATAGAAATCTTTAGAATCAAAATCACATTTTCTGAGCGCACCTGCTAGTATTTAAAACTCAATAAGGAGATAAGTACGATGGACATACAAAGCGACGCCTGTTCTGGATCTTAGAAATAAGGTGTACGGTCGTCACAATTTGCGGTTTTTTATTTCCACTCCTACAACTTGTGCTCATAATTACCTGATGTATGTACTTCGTATTCATTTACTCCAAGGAAATGAGCAAGGAAGGATAATTTTTCCTTCGAACTCGCAGTGTAGAAAATCATGCCCGGGTATCTCATTTTTCCCGACTCTGTCATTTTCCCTTCTCCATGTCCTCTGAGTGTTGCCACTTCGTTACCATCCTTTGTCGTCATTACCCCTTTTCCTTCACCATAGGAAGTGCCTTCAGATCTTTGTATTGTCCAATACGTCCAATTTTCAGTTACCTCTATGCCTCCCTTGAATGTTCCCGTACCTGCGACTGAAACTTTCAAGTTTAGGAATTCCATTTTCAGATGATAATACTCGTTGACCTGTGATTTTCCCTTACTTTCGAAGATTAAATCTCCTAAAATCCAAATTCACATAAGAGAACAGCATATCAACGACTTGTGCGATTCAAGTCTTATATAGCATAAAACCTTAACTGTATTCAATTGTAAAATGGAAGAAGAACCAGAAAACGATGTTTTTGAAGAGGAGGAGGATGAAGATATCGAAGATGAATTTGAGGAAGAGGAATTCAACGATGGCCACCCTTCCGACTCTGAATGAAATAGGAATCATACCCTCTGAATGAAATAGGAATCATACCCTCAGATCGTAAAAAAAAAAATTTCTGGAAATTTATTCTGAGTCATAGATAAATAGTGTCATAGCGATTCTTCAAACCTCAGAAATGATTGCAAGTAGTAAGTTTGACCAAATATTAATTTCATTTCAAACTGATGCAAACTTTCTTCCAGACGGATAAGATTTGAAACCATTCGATGAACCGACACAATTTTATATTACAGGTAAATTTAAAGTCTCTACTCCTTTATCTGTATTCGTCAATTGAACGAACAATCAGTTTTCAGGGAGTAACTTAGATAAAGTGACAGTTTCTAATTTATTCAACATAAGATATTGTGACAATATTCAACTGTATAATACTTGTTATCCTAGCCTCTCGTTTCCATTCGTGCTCATCTTATCTTCAATTAATTTAGTAATCAACGTCTCAATATGTGCATTTGAGATTTTTTCGGTATCTTGTGTTCTAAATGAAGAGGAAACATCTGATGAATTGGTAATCGTAATTTCACAATCCCCATTAATACATTCTGTCTTTTTACACGATTCTGGGCCATCACATTTAGGCCTAGTACGGTTGTTTTTCGCATCAACAACAATGAGGTTAGTCATCATCGATCCTACGAATAGAGTTAATATACATAGGGAAATGACAATATGTGCGGTTGGAATGTTCCTTCTATTTGAGCCTGTGTAAGCCATGCAATGTGATAGACTTTAGATCATAATTGGGTTTAATCATTTGTTTAGGGAAGATTAAAACCAGCATTTCTACAGTTCCAATCTATACGTTTATTCTTCTTCTATGTGTGCCAGGCCACTAACGCGCAAAGAAAAATTATTATCCAAAAATGCTTGTTTATTGTTTAAAAAATAGCACCTGACACCGCGTAGGATTTGTGGTCGTTATAGGAATTATCCCTCGCACTCCTAAATATCTAACCAAGAATATTTTGGTTATTTTTTAACATCAAGCCTTGGAAAAAAGGCATTGATAGGAGAAGAATTTATCGAAACACATAAAGAAGATTTATAGTTTATGTCATCAAGTCTTCAAATTATTCATCAGTTTGGAAGCTCTAGGCTAGTCCGTGAGTACTGTGTCAGCTATTGAATGGATAAGCATAAATGAAATGGTTCTGATTATGATATAATGCAAAAGCAGAAGGGAAAGGGGAAAGAAGAGCCGTCATCTGCACTTCGACAACTCACATTTGAAGATATCTGTCCTATTTGGGCATCCAAACTTAGAACCGGTTTAGATGCGCAGGATCTAAAGACCCTTGTACGTGATTCAAAATACTGTATCGTTGGTGAGGCGTGGGGTTGGACAGGAAGACAGACAGGATATTATATAGCACCTTTGATACCATTTGTAGGATGTTGGAAGTGTGTGAAATTTGGAAGATCCATGGCCAAAATTGCAAGGAAGCACAGTCAACACTCTGTCGTAACTCAATTGCAGCCGGTGATAGGCCATTTTGTTGAACATTGGAATGAAAAGCATCTGGACTATCAGAGAACTCGTGATTCATGTGAAAGATCAGAATCATAGCTGCCTGCTCTTTTCATCGATCCTCAGATAAAGAAAGCACTGCGGCAAACAGCTCGTTCAATGTCTGCATAGTCCTAATGAGGGAATAGCCATGGCTCCATCATCGCTGTCACTAGGAAAACGGCAATCGTACTAATTGCAATTCCTGATAAAACTTTAGTATTTTTCATGTGAGCGAAATTTACGTACGATTATTATAGAAACTTTTTGACAAATTCTTATTATCTTGTATCATAAGAAAGATACATTTTGATACAATTTCCTAATGAGCGGAAAGATGTTTTTCGCTGCATGCTCCTTCCTAACAAAGACAGTTTGGATGTATTTCCGTCAACATCATAGAACTTCCAAACAAGTTGTGGACGCCATTAATCTTTAGCAGCCGAGATGGTCTAAAGGTTGGAACGTATTGTCTAACTTGTGAACTAAACCCCATATCTTGATTTCAAGTCGAATGTTTCGCTTTGCAGAAGGGTTCTAGGTAATCTGTTCTATTATCCATTCCATAAATTTTATGATTGCAGTATCGTCCGCTTGCTTAAGGAAATCAGGATCTCTTAATTTCCACTTGTCGTTAGGAACCGAGTCAAAGAATTCTTGCATACAAAGTATAAATCTTAAACGCAAGTTTCTTGGATTCTCTTGTATACCGTACTTTAGAAGGATATTGCCTATCCGTCCAAATGCCTTATCATAATCTCTTTTAAAAGGAAGAGTCTGAAATGTTTCTTTTAGTACTAATGAAACAGAGGCCAAATCTTCTCTTATTGTGATGCTCATATGCCGATTTGCCATTAATTAATTAGGATATATAGCTCATAAGTATAACAGATGATTTCCTGATACATGTCACAACTTTTCTTTTATATTGTGACGACTTTGAATGTTTTCTAGTACATGCTGTACGTATGCCTTTACATTCTCTATCTTTGTTATTCACGTCATTATAATAGGGAAGGTCGGCAACGCCGCAGGATTATCAATTATGCCTATGTATTTCTCATTTTAAAATAGCAAGTTGTAAAAAAAGGGTTGGTAGTTGCTTTATTCTATCAGCTTTTATGTGGGTTGAAATGCTTTAGCAGTAGTGAGATTTGAGCATAAATTAATAAGAACTAAAGGAGCACCTATGATGATTCTTAAGTAAATGGAAGACAAAAATGATCCGAATATCGAATCGTCAAGACTTAGAGGCCGATCGGCTATTAATCTACAACATAAGAATATCTCTGCTGCTGATGAAAAAAGACTAAACAACAAAATATCTGAGATGTATGGGGTAGATTCTAGTGAGGCAATTGATATTCACGTTAATTACCACTTAGATCGAATTTCTGCGCTGTTTTTAAAAAGAGCTAGAAAAAACGGAATGGTAGAGTCAATGTTTTATAAGAGATTCACCAACCTAAATGCTAAAGGATATGCATATAGTATTGCCCAAGGGGAATTAATCGAGATGGCCGCAGTAGATATACTGTACAAACAATTACGTAACATAGAGAGCCATGATACTCCAGATGATGATAGGTACATTAATTTTTATGGGTAACTCGTTGTTACTCCAGCTTTCAGTCTAGTTATTTAGCCATCTGATACCCCCCCTTCCTCGTTTTGTCCTTAATGCAACCACACAATAGTCTATCGAGTATTTTGATGGACAAATATTCTTATGATCGTATGTACTTTCAAACCAGCCGTATTTAGTGCAGCAGTAGACTTTTTGCGGTTTAAGGAGAGTTTTGTGATAGCAATATCAGCCGACATAATAGTAGTAGTAATAGTTAGCGACCAGTAGTAAATGCTGAAGTAAAGTAAAACACTGGTCAGTTACCTTCTACCATTGACCTGTTAGCAGATGTGGGCGTTGCAGCGCATATTATGAATAAAAGGCTATCAATTTTTTAACCAAGTAATGTGATAGGCCGACCATGGTGATGACCATTTACCTGGGTATCAAGACCTAGCAGCCTATCATCGACGCATTCATATTGAGATTCTCACATTCATATAAAAGATTTCCGGAACAAGGTTAATCCTGTTGAAATTCGTTACAATCATAAAATTATAGATGGTGTAAAGCAGCTGCGTACGAAATATGAAAATGAGTACCTATCAAGCAACCACTAAAATAGACGGATATCACTGTTTATTGACCCATTAGGATCCTCCCTATCACTTCAGATTTTACAATTCCATTCTTGGGCAGTATGAGTGGAGCCCCTGCAACTCCAGAAATAAGTGTTAATCAGAAATAAGTAGTCCGATTAAGACTAGTATTGGGTGCAGTGAAGAAATGAATTAATCAGAGCCAGCTAAAAAATAACTATTAGAGATCTCTCCATGGGACTATACGAGTACTCGCTAACTCACACTGCAAATAATTAATTATGGAGTAAATATTATATTATATGTGGTCAAGATTGGCATTCTTCAACTCAAGCAATATGATCATCTTTATCAAGTAACAAATGACGAGAAGATGTTAGACCACATCAAAAAGACGCTTCATAAAGCCGCTCACACATATGAATACAGGATAGATATTATTTGTCTGCCAGAGTTATGGTATACAAAACTAGTAAAAGATTTTGAAAAAGAATTTAAAGTGATTATGAATGCCGCGAGAGAATATAAAATGACAATAATCCCAGGTGCCTTTAGAGAAAAAATAGCTGACAAGGTACATGTGTCAAGCCCTGTTATAACTTCGGATGGAAGTATTTTAGGAAGGCAATTAAAGATCCATTTATTTGGTATTCAAAGAAAAACGTCCGAACCAGGTTCAAAGACTGAGATCTTTGATGCGGATAATTTCAGGTTTAGTATTGCCATTTGCTATGATGTAGTATTTCCAGAAATAGCTCGAGCTGCTGCTTATGAGGGGGCAGATATTCTCTTCTTTCCATCCAAGATATTGAAGGGAGGTATTCATCCCTGGCATATGTATTTACAGGTTAGGGCTCTTGAAAATAGGATTCCAGTTATCGCATCAAATGTATCTGGGGGATTGTTTGGTGGTAGAAGCATAGCTGTGGATCTCAATTATGATATGAAAACTGATATTGCGACACCAAAAGTTTGGTCTGGATCACCTGTTAGGGAACAATTGATTGTGATAGATATGGACCTGAAGAAATTTAGACAAATTCGCAAAAGAAGGTTTGGGTAACCATATAGTACACCTAAATATACCCCCTCTCTTTACTAATATGTGGCAAAACTGGTAGTACAGTCTTCGACCTCATTCACCCAGTTTATTAACTCACTACGGTCAGCAGAAACAAGGAGAATCTATATCGAATGGTTGCACGACTTTCTCAAATATCTAAATCTGTCATGCGACCAAATTCTACAGTTAGAACCAAAAGAATTGCAAGAAAAAATTATCGGTTACATAGTAGACATGAGAGACAACAGAAATTTCCAAATTCTATAAGAAGTCGCAGCAGCGCTCTTCAAACCTTTCTGGATATCAACGACTACACTGGTATAAACTGGATCAAGATCCGAAGATTTAAAGGCGAATTCTATACAGTTGTAGAAGACAGACCCTATACAAGAGAAGAAGTTAGGACGTTGGTCGACAACGCGCGTTCGTTACGAGATAGAGCTATCATTTTGTTGCTCTCAAGTTCTGGCCTTAGAATTGGCGGCCTCATAAGACTACAACTTAAGAATATTAAAAAGATAGAAAAGTACAGTATCTACCAAATTGAGGTATACAAGAAATCAAGAGAACAATACATAACTTTCTGTACTCCCGAAACGAGGGCAGCAATAGAAGAATACCTTGAATGGCGCAAAAGACTGGGTGAAAAGTTGACTCCGGAAAGCCCCCTTTTCAGATTAGAGTTCGAAACTAAATTCGGAGCAAGAGCTCTAGCCAAACCGGTTCGAAGGACATCAGTATACAACGCGATAAAAAAATTAAGATTCCAAACGGACTACAAATGCAATTGTGTGACGTGTTAGTGTCATGGAAAAATTACCCTGACACAGACGGGTCACAAATCATAATAGAATATTGTAACATAGACAGGCTAGGATCGTTGAGTTACCATTACCAGATAATAGTTCTCTATTGCATCATGCAGACACTTATCCGAGTCATGACATCGGAGCAAGAACAACGAATAATCCTCGTCCATTAACTCCAGTATTAATCTCAAACTTTGTCTCTCCATTAACTCCAGTCGACTAATCTCTTAGAATTGTGCTACAAGAAATACATGGTCAGTTCGTCTTGATTTTCAATAATTTGCCATTGAGTAAATACACATGTATTTTGAGTGAAATTAGTTTTACCCATTAATGCATACTTCATACTAAACCGCTGTATATACCATTTTTGTAACGTAAAGTGATGTCAAAGCTTCTTAATCAAAGCAAAATTGGAGTTATGATGTTAGGAATAGCGGCTATAATGATGGTTCAACTAGTGACTCTTAATCCCCTGGTATTAGCCCAGTCTCAATCATCCCCTCAAACTGCAGCAAATCCTAACATACTGCCATCTAATACTCGTTTGGCAAAGCTAGGAGATATGTGGTGGGCAATGGGCTTATAATTTAGACACTTCGGAAGTCGGTAATCCATTTGGTGACAACAGCTTATCATGTACACTTGGTCAACAGCAAGGTAAATTGCTTTTTCTAACAGCAACAACAGGAATATTTACCCCTGAAGGAGGAGTAGAACAAGGCGCGACTGATTTCACGCGCAGCTGTACTATAAAACCAGGAACTCAATTACTCATTCCATTACTTGTAACAGAATGCTCTCCTATAGAATTTGGTCTTACTGGACCATGTGGTAATACTCCTGAGGAATTAAGAGTAAGCGCAAATCAATTGTTAAATCCGGATTTTGTAACCTCATTGATATTAGAAATTGATGGAGTTTCGGTTCCTAAAGATAAGTTATTACAGTATAGAGCAGAGTCTCCCGGAGATGGATTTTCGTTGACAATTGCACCAAATAATGCATTTGGGTTAACTCAAAATACCATGGTACCACCACCTGTATCTCTCCCTGCAACTGTTACTTCGGTGGCTGTGGGTTATTGGGCTCTATTACATCCTCTACCTCTAGGAGAGCATACGATTAAATTCGGAGGAACAATAACATTTCCAACTGGTGACACATTTAGAACAGGCGTGACATATTCGTTGAATGTAGTGCCATCTGGGCAAAGCCATCGGTCTATGTAACTTTGAGAAGCTAATCGGAACTACTAGGGGAGAGCAGCAGCCCTAGAGATGCATTTCTCAAATCAGTTTTATCTTGAAACACGCATACCTTTAATGCTTATAACCCCTTTTGCCGCATAGACGTGCTCCCATCTTTTTATTTAATGCTTGCCCAATCATCTATCTTATAATCTGTAATTATTCATTTATGAGATTGTATAAAGCAATATTCTGTGTCATAAGTTGATTCCAGCTAATGGGATAGAACCCTTTTTTCCTAGAGTTTTGGATGTCATACCTAATTCTGGATGTCACATCAAAAGAAATTCTCTTTACTGGGTGGCACTTTTTCAGCCATTCCCTCCTTCTGTGGTACATGTAAATCTGATCGAGTCTTTTTGATTGATATTTTTCGCTATCTAGATAATTACCGGCAACGGCACTTAAATGATTTGGAATTTTTGAAATCTTCTTACGAGTATTTGAAGTGTTTGATGCACTTTCAATCTAGCTATTGATGTTGAGGTTCGTAGTTTGAAATTTTCACAGAATATCACAGATTTAACTACGTTTATTCAAAGCTGGTAAACCATCAATTACATGCCAAGTTTCTACCATCTTTCTGTTTCGAATTCGGTATATACTTATTCCTCTATAGTTGATTTTTTTACGAGTTTGCTGAGTGGCAGAGTCAGCAGAAGTTGCTTTTGGTGTCAGTGATCCTTTCCAATATGCACCCACGAGATCTGGATATGATGATGATGCAATTAATTCTTCGATGACATAATTTAATGCGTCTAATTTATCTAAAGAGTTTTCAAGGTCGTTCTTTGCTCCCGCAATTCCTTTTCCAGGAACGCCCATATAAGCAGTTTGGCCATGATCGATATAATCAGGGTCTATTATTTCATCAAATATTGCTTCATTTTTGGTATTGTACGCATCAAAATATCGCTGAATAACTGTCTTATTGGTTTCAACTTGTGACATTGCCTCACTGGTATTCATGCTACATTGCAATACACTTTGATATTTATAATCGTGGCGAGCTAGTACTGGATAAATGTGAACGTGCATATATGACGTGGCACCTAGAAGTCTCTCAAAGCTCAAAATGTGCCGGAACTGTTTATCAAGGTACAGTTCAAGGCGTTACAAATAGTTTCGGAAGCCTAGCAAGTATCATTGGACTGATGATGGGTAGGCTTTTGTATAGCATACTCGGAGCAACTACTTTTCTAGTTAGTGCGGGCGTCATATTCACAGTTTTTATTATGTCATTTCGACTATTGAAAATTAAATGAGTGGGCATACAAAAGATTCGTAGATATCCATGTGGTCACAAGCATAAAAATGCTTTGGAATACATCCCAGACCTCGATAAAATGCTATATACTAGGTCCTTGTCATTTTGTATTAGATAACAAGTAATTTGTCTTCTTGTTAGTGGCCATTCTACTATCGCAATGCAGGTTGAGACATTGGATAAATCCCAAATTTAACACCTTCCGAATATAAGGCAAGGCATACTCAAGAGAAGAATTAACATCAGAATCTCCAAATCATATTGAATTTCGCTTCATAAACTTGGAAAAGGCCTTCGAACGTACTGCTGGCAGCAGTGATATTTTCGATGTGTTTTGTGTCAAGGGCTGTATTTAAGGTTAAGAAGCCAGCTCCCTTTGAGGAATTCCTTTTATAGCTAAGGATATGAGAAAACCCGAAGAGTACATACAGTACAGAAGGCCTTTTGCCGATCGCTATAACTATACTTTTGATCCCTTACCAATTTTTATACTATACTTTGTATACCGTTATCGATGAATAAATCAAATGTGATGGAAATGGAGAAAGAGATTGGAAGTCAGATCATGATCGTTGTCGGCAAGATACCCAAAAAGAATCATGATGCCACGGTGCAGATCTTCAAGCAATTTAACGACATATTTAGAAAGCACGGAGGTCTGCGGTTAGAGGTTTTCGAGCTCAATAACATCAAGGACTATGAAGTTACGGGCTTGACCAATATATCAAATACCGTGTCAGCAGGCCCAGACGAGGAGGTTTGGGTGGAATTACAATACTACAAAGATCGTAAGCATCAGGACGAAGTCACCTCAAAGATGGGAAATGATGAAATTTGTGGAAGACTTTACAAACAGTCCTTAGAACTACTTACACCCGGAACCAGCTTCATCATAGGAGAGTTCGGCCGTCTCAGCCTCTAGAGATGACGGAATACCCTTTGAAACAGATAAAACCACAAAACGCTGGCACGGTGGATGGTACTATCGCTACATCAAGAACCCAAACTTCTGAGCGTCTCTCGCTTAGTCTATTTAACGAGTCAGCAGAGGCGCAACCCAAATCAACAAGAATTTTCCATGGAATTTATACCATAACAACAACAATCAGACCGTCATCATACATCCACTTGAATCGCTCCGGTGCATGTAGTTCGAACTCGTGTTGAAAGAATAACGATCATATCCAAAAGCAATTTCATTGGTCAAACTACAACAACAACAATAATCCAATGATCTGTTAGAGCCGTCGAAGACTTTGCTTAGTTTACGATAGAATCCAAGATTTCAGTCTGATAGTGACAGATACGAGTTTTCAACTTAAAACTACATGAAAAGATGATGACGAAAGTGCGAACAGACAAGAAAATAAGACTAAGCAGACAGAACTTTCTCATTTCTCTGGATAAAGTCATAATAACCCGTATGGTGACTTAGTGCCCGTTGAAACATGGTCTGTGATATAAGCAAGACACTAGACTCTTAGACTCGACTCCCACATTGATCTTATGGCCTTATGTACGTCAGCATGTCAGGATAGTCGAAGACTGCTCCACTTCCACCTGAAAATAGGATAGCATCATAATCTTCAAGATTTATCTCTGACAGACGTTTTGTATTATTGATCTTTTCCAGTAAATCTGGCGAATTTCGTTGTTATTCGTATGAGAAACTAACTGCGACGATCTATAGTAGCAGCTATGGATACCGATCGCTTAGTAGCCTCGTATAGTATTGGAAATGAAAAATAAAAAAGTCATGGGATGAGAGATAACAATGACTTTCGTAACGTGTGTACCCAATAGCCGGTGACAACTTTGACTATAAGGGCAGTCGCTAAAACTAGAACAGCTACAAGACTGGTTTTCAAATCTAAATACATTGAGCTGTTCACTGAATGTATCAACAAACCAGAAGAGTGCAAAAACAGAAACAATTGTCACTAAAAGGGCTACAACACTGGTCATTTGAAGTTTATCCATTATTTTCTACACCAACTATAACCCGTAGTTCTTTATATTACTGCGGTCGTTGTCGGTAAAGAATGTGTTGAGACACATGACTACATGAATTTCACATTCTTTAATCGAAGATTATGTTGGCTGTAGCTCTTTTGTAAAATACGTTCAAAACAGCAATAGAAACCAGTAGAAGCAGCTGACACTGACATTATAACAAACGGAGGCAGATAGATAAAGCTAAGAACTACGGCATGTCAATATACTCTATGCAAGTCGTTTTGAACAAAAAAGAGAAAGAACAGTTAGTGATCAAACTCTATCAAGATGGAGCGCCCATACGAGAAATTGCTCGCCAAGCGCATTTGTCATTTGGATCCATTGGAAAAATCATAAGATCTATCAACAACATCGGCGATGATAATTGCAGCAAGTCCAAGTCAACAAGAGCGTTATTCTTATTCACAAGTGGAAAGAAGCCAATTAAAGTCGCCATCGAATTAGATCTATCAGCCATGGAAGTTGAAGAGGCTCAAGATCCTGTCTGAATTCAAATATGATTCAAAGATACTTGTAGTGGGTCACGAGCCTTTTCTAAGCAAGATGATAGCTGAGACTCTGAACTCTGCAGGTTATGATAATGCGGCAGTTACTACTGCTGGAGGACGTAATCTTCCTCCTCTTCCACTTCTTACTTGACAAATAAGGAGAATCTTGATCGTGGTATAGTTTTGAAGAAGGCAGGATTGGCAAAGCTAAGAATTTCCTCTATGAGTCCAAAGTTAACTGGAGAGCTAAGATGGCTCCTTACCCCTATGTTACCAAGGAAAATATCATCAGCCAAAAGAAAGAATAAAATCAAATCTCCGAGGTGCGTGGAGTGTAATATTTTCTTACAATGGAACAAATTAAGATGTCCATGTTGTGATCATATTCTTTGTATAAAGCCGCATACCAATCAGTCTAAGGGAAAATCACTTGAGGAGGTAGTCAAATGGAGAGACAAGTATATTGCCAATCACGTATAACGAGCCTGTCCGACCTCTTCAATGAACACCGATCGTTAGTTCATGTAAAAATATGTGATCCATTCCATCCTTTGTCATTATTACCCCTTGTCCTTCGCCGTAGGATGTGCCGTCAGATCTTTGAATGGTCCAATAGGTCCAAGTCTCAGTTACTTCTAAACTCCCGGTGAATATTCCAGTACCTGGCCCATCTCCATAACAGTCTCAAAACTCTTTGATCGCAAGCTTAGCATTTATAAGTTGTCATACGCTTAAATCAACTTCGTACACTCTCTGCTTAAGTCTCACAAAGTTCTCTAATAATTTCACAGCATAGTTTTATGTAATCTTAATTAATTTGATTATCAAATGTATAAAAAATGGGCCTATTTTCGATGCTTCTTTCGTTCTGTTTATTTTGGCACTTATTCTCATGGGCTGGAAGACATCGGTTTTAAAACGATTTTGGAATCCGGTCAACTCATCATCAAGAAGCTAAAGAATATGTTAATAATCCAAGTCTAATGGTAAATCGCACCCCGGTTTGATATGCTATATGCTAAGCTGTCGGGTCTACATATATATTGAAGAAACTAGGTCCAAAGCATTCAGGATTACCATTACACAGTAAATAGTATACACAGACCATCGCTTACAGTAAGGAATAATGGAAATATTGATCCTGGACATGGATACACTCGTCTTCATATCAATGCCAATCATAAGCTAAAGACAGTTGACGGTTTACTACCTGGCCTTCATGAACCAGAGGCTAGTCATCTTGATTTGCTAACTCAATACAAGAACTCAAAGATAGAACCAATATTGCTCCCTCACTACTCCTCGTAAGGTACGCCATATGGTCCAGCTTTGGCTAAAAATTATACTGTAATTGTGCCTGACCTTCGGGGACTTGGAGATTCTTCGAAGCCTTTTACAGGCTATGATGGTAATACTACTGCAGAAGATATCTACCAATTGTTATCTCAGTTGGGGCTTTATCAAAAAATTTACTTAGTAGGACATGACGTAGGGGTTCTGACAGCATATTCTTATGCTGCTTCCCATCCTAATAATGTAAGTAAGCTAGTAATATTGGATGTTCCGCCTCTGCCCCCTCCTGGTTTTGAAGACTGCTGCTGGTGGTTTGGTTTTCATCAGACACCCGATTTACCTGAAATGCTTACCGCTGGAAAAGAGCGGGAGTATCTTTCATGGTTTTATAGACTCGCGTATAACCCAGAGGCAATCACTGAAGCTGATATAGACAAATATGTTGCCAGCTATTCTGCACCAGGGGGAATGCGTGCTGGCTTTGAATACTATAGAGCTTTCCCAATAATGCTAGAACAGAATAAAGAGCATGCTAATGTCAAGCTTCCGATGCCTGTTTTAGCTCTTGGTGGAGAGTATAGTTTTGGTACTGCGGCATTAACTTCAATGAAGTCTCTTGCTACGGATGTGCGTGGCGGCATTGTTCCTCTCTCCGGACATTGGATTGCTGAAGAGCAGCCAGATTTTCTTGTTAAGGAGCTCACAAAGTTCTTTAGCGACTAACAGTGGTATTCTAGGGCAGAAACGAAAGGCGGTATCAGGATTATAGATAAATATAAATCATATAAGTCTCTTAAAAGACTGACAGGTGTCCTGGCGACACTAACTGAAAATCTATTGACCACAAAGACAGAATTACTTTGAAAAACAAAAAAGAACGAACTCTGAGTAATCCACAATACTAATAGAAAAGGAGGACAAGTAAGAGACCTACAAATTCTACTAAACGTATATACAGACTAAAGAAGACAATTCAATCAAACCAAGAGTTGAACCACTAACGCTCGTAGAAGTGCAGGTTGGCCGGAGCAGAATCGTGAAACTCATGACTGTTAACCTCTTTACTTCCCACCTCTTCTAACCTCCCAAACTTAGTAGATTGACAAACCTAAACAAGGAAGTAACAATACGTAATGATGCTGAACGGTCTTAGTAAGTATATAGATAAGTATGATAGTCAGGTAGTAAATGATAGCCTGAAGCAGTCGTGGACTATTGAACGGACTCCAGTAGATACTGCTACCAACAATTCCACGTTGAAGTTGTGCCCATACTTAGGATATAGGTGTCTGAACTCGAGTAGTAACTTTCCTTTTGGAAATCTAGTTACTAATTAGATACGTTAGACTTATAGACTTTCTTTTGTATACTTATGTATGGGTTTATATGGAATATATGGAACGCACACACAAGAAGCATGTCCTTTATACAATGATGAAAATAGAAAATACTTGTTAAGGGCTGCTTCTACAATGGCAAAAGATGCAGAAAAGTCTAATGTCAATATATTAAACCAGTTCCATTCAGGTTTGGAGCACACATTTCTTTGGGTTGCAGAGGCAGATAATCCTCACATAATAGAAGAAATGATGGCCAGGACTGCAGGTAAATTTAATACACTAAAAATAGTGCCATTAATAACTTTTCAAACTCTTTTAGAAAGATTAAAGAAGGTAGAAGAAGGTTCATTCTTCCCAGATATCTGATGGAAAGTTGGAACGAAAAAAATCTTACTACATTCTGGGTGACGTGATATCTTTAAAAGGATGAGCTTGTCTGAAGTAATCTCTTTACTTTGGATTCTAACTTGCCTTTCATGTCAATGAAACTCTAGACTTTGACGTATGCTTAATAAATCCTATGCTCGATAGTGCAGTAACCATTCAACACACCACCTTTAACAAAGCGTTTAGTACAGCATCTCTGTAAACAGAATAAGTTAACTATCTAAATACTCATTATGATATATGGCAAAATTACAGAGCAGGAAATATCGAACGTGTATAGATGCATGTAATAAGTGTTTTGAAGCTTGTGAGATATGCGCTGTCGAATGTCTTCATGACGAAGATGTAAAAGCGATGACAAAATGCATAGAGCTTTGTCTTACATGCTCTCATACGTGTTCTGCAGCATCGCTAGTTATGTCAGGTGAAAGCGACTTCTCAAAGAAGGTTTGTAGTCTATGCGCCGAACTATGTGAAGCTTGTGCAGATGAATGTGAGAAACACTCCGATATAGATCGTTGTAGACAATGTGCTGAGATATGTCGCAAATGTGCAGAAGAATGTCGTAAAGTTCAAGGTAGCTAAAAATATTACGTGTACTGCAGTGTAGTGCACAAAATTCTAAAAACAATATTTTATAATTTCTAATGAAGATTGACGACAAAATTGTGTAGCCAAAGATCCTGTTGGTGGAATGATTGTAAGCGAAAAGACCGCGCTTACAGCTCAAATTGAAGGTAGACAATTTTACTTCTGTAACCAATGTTTGAATACCTATGCCAATCCAGAAAAAGAATTATCAAAGCTAAAGAAGCGCATGTACATAGCAGCTTCAGGTGCTAATCAGGAGTTAGAAGCCGAACAGGCAGAAAAGATTGCTGGACTGGAGGAAGAGATTCAGAGGAATATGAAGACTGTAGATCACGCGATGGCAATGGTAGAAGCAGTTATGGGTGCAATAGCCGCTAAATCGGAAGCAGCGAAGTTTAGTCTTAATCTATGACTAGAGGTAGAAAGGCTGGCTTTGAAGTCCAAGTGTTTTTAGATGGAAAGGATGAGCAGGGCAATTAGATCTCACGTAACGGTCGAGATCAACTTTTTATTGATAGACAGAAGGGTCTAGCCAGGTAACGAAACTACTTTTGTCATATTCATCATGACGGCGCACCCAGAATTGACGGAATTCATGACCAGCTTCATCTCGGCCCTTGGGAGCTAGATCAAGGTAGTGGTATGCCACGTTCTGCATATCTATGCCACGTGCATATGCTGAATAGGTGTGAAACACGCGACCATTAGTATCTTTGTAAAATACGCTGACTCCTTCGCGCTGGGAAGTGCCCGGATCTTGTGAAACGAAGTTGTAGAAGGCTTTTTTCTTGGCCAACTCTTCCGGAGTGAATGACACGTGGTAATCAAAATTGAAATCTGTATCGTAAGAAGAAACCCACTTGAAATCCCAACCCATCCGTCTCTGGCTTCTCATGAATGTTTACTAGCTCTGCGAAGGTGTTCCAAGGGTCTTTAACGGTGTCAAAGAAATGCTTTAGACTACAAAAGACATGGATAACTGTAAATTAATTCAAGAAAATTAAGAATCCATTCTGAACTGAATAAATTTCATTGTGCAGAGGGATTCCTCGTCTGTGTTCTATGACAGTTTAAAGCGAATTAAATTCTGGTGAGGTGACTTCATTGATTGGCTTTGCTATTTGTTTTACATTCCATTACTTACACACACAAAACAAATTAGAAGATGTGGAGCATATTAAGAAAGGTATGTTAAACAGTAACAGCGGTAGAGTAAAGGAGCGTTGGTAAATTTCTCTACTTGATTTCAACCGCCAAGCGTTCCTAAAAAGCTAGTCTCTGAAATACCATAGACACTAAAACATAAACAATTAGCATGCTCAACAATTAGTCAACAATGTATCATGAACACACACAAGAACAGCGTTGAGACTTCTATTTAGGCTCAGAAATAACCTTAGAAATTTAACCGTAAAATAATGACAATGGCACGTTGAGCCTGGAGCTGCATTAGTCATGGATTGTTAGGATGATGTGTATGGTAACGAGGATTATCTATGCAACGAGAAGAACAACATCAGACAGAAAGTATCGCCACTACAGCACCCATTGGTTTAAGCGGTTTTCTTAAAAGCGCAGTCTGAAGCAAAATATCACTAGCGATACAGTTACCCAAATTGCTGTTTGTATGATTCGTGCGTGAAAATTTACAACATACATATCATATGCGCCGTCAAAAGAAGGTTTGGCTAACTTATATAATGCGTCTAAATATATATGCCTCTCATTATTTTGGTGTGGCAAAACTGGTATCACAAACATCGACCACATACACGCAGTTTGTTAATCTACTAAGGTTAGCGGAATGAAGGAAAGACTATACCAAATGGTTAAATGAATTTCTCAAAAACAGCAGTTTGTCACGTGACCAAACTATCGGTTCATTTTGAGACGTTATAAATGATCAATTCTTTTTGTCATGGGGAAATACATCCGTGATGCCATTCCAGAGTCAATGTCGGCAGGAAGGTTGGGCCAAGGAATCAAATAGCAAATTGTATTTTGGATCTCGAAAGGGAAATAGTCGAACTAGTGATTCAAGCATATTGAGGGCTTTATGACTAAGAAATCATTAAGTGTAAATGAATTAATCGAACACATATTTACAAACTATTGAACACCTAATGTCTAAATTCTGGAAAGGAATATGTTTATCAATGATTACTGCGACTGTTGTGACTGTTGCGGAATTATAAGCCAGGTTCTGTATGTACTAGTAGAATGAAGATCGAGCTGATCCTCCGAGTACCATACACTAAAATGTATTGAGCCATATATATGTATGAAGATCTCTGAATTATGTAAAATGATTGAAGATTCAATTCATTCCGGACGATATCCACTGGGCGGGAATTCCGAAAAGGAAATGGCACATCTAGCACAAGTCATAAACAGATCATCATCGGATGACTTGCAGGATGAAGACATCAAAATAGAAGTACGTGTAAGAAATCTATATGTATTAAACAACTATATTTCTAATATAAAACATCTGCCTGGAGCGATTGAAATGAATGTCAACGATTCCTTTAAGATGCTGTGCAGGCGCTTGGAGAGGTTAGATCAATCCAGTAATGAAAATAATATTGCTTTTCGTATACCGAAATGATAATAGAGAGTCGATTCAAGCTATCATGAATTTTAAGATGAACCTGAAATTTATTAGAAGTACAAAAAATCATTATACCCCCCATGCAACTGGCTACATTCTCTGTCAGAAGAATAGGAGCTACATTGTCTAAAAAATTTGAGGTTGCTGTACTAACATCGAATTATTGTACCAATGGGTATCCCAAATAATTGTAGAATAGAATGTGGAACAGCATGGAAATTCTTAAAATAGATAGAATTCCTATATCTTTGAACCGTCTATGAATAGACTTGTATACTCTTTATGCTTATTGTCATTGTCATTGGCTTCTGTACTAGTATTGTGTTCTTTTGTATATGATAGCAAATTATTTGGCCAGCCCATTCTAAGGGAACCTGAATTTCAGTTGGAGAAGATCGTAGACGGTTTATCTCGACCTACTGGTATATCATTCCTAGGGCCTGACGATTTTTTGGTAATCGAGGAGGACACTGGAATGGTAAAGCGAGTTGTAGATGGACAAATCTCTCAGACAATATTGGATGTTGCTGTTTCTACAGAGGATTCTAGAGGACTAATAGGCATAGATACAGCCCCCGTTGGAAACCAGACTTTTGTATTTTTGTATTTTACTGAATCTTCCTCATCTCAGGATGGGGGAGAGCCTCTTGGTAATAGGTTATATCGTTATGAGCTAATAAACAGCAATAATAGTTTAGTAAATCCAAAATTGCTGTTGGATTTGCCTGCTGGGCCAGGTTCCCAGGATAATGGAGGCCCAGTTTCGGTAGGACCAGATAATAATGTTTATTCAGTAATTGGTCATGTTGAGGGTGATAACGATCGAGGTCATGAGACCAGAGCCCAAAACTTTGAAAATGGTCCCGAAGCTGATGGAACAAGTGGCATTCATAGGGTTACTCAGGACGGTAAAATTGTTGGTTCAGGAAGTTTAGGGCCTACACTCCCTCTAGCAACATATTATGCTTACGGGATAAGAAACAGTTTCGGAATGGATTTTGACCCTATAACCAGAAATCTCTGGATTAGTGAAAACGGTGTACACTCAAATGATGAAATTAATTTGGTAGACCCAGGATTTAATGGTGGTTGGAAAGATGTAACAGCTCTGGCTCCCTCTAATTTTAATTTTAGTCAACTAGTCACATTTGATGGGAGGGGAAGATACAGTGATCCAGAATTTGTGTGGAATAATACAGTATCACCCACTGCACTTTTATTTTTCAATAGTGAAGGATTTGGACCTGACTACAAAAATGATATGTTTGTAGGAGATTATGAATATGGTAGAATTTATCATTTTGATCTGAATGCCGAAAGAAATGCTCTCTATTTAAATGGTTCTCTGGCCGATAAAAAAGCTGATTCAGATTCTGAACTCCAGAATATTATTTTTGGTGAAGGTTTTGGAGTTCCAACTGATCTCGAGATTGGTCCAGATGGAATGCTCTATGTTTCTTCGCTAAGAGATGGTGCTGTATATAGAATAAGCAGTTAGTGTGCCGCTGTGTTGCTCCTTAAAACCCAAAGTAAAGTAAACAAAATGGAATGGGGACTGCTGTTAGGTGTGATTACGATTGTGACTGCGATCAGATGTTAAAAAATAATTTAATCAGATTCTTCAAAGAATCATGTTTTGATATCTGTCTGGGAACCAACTATGTTATGTAGTCCAACAAAGAATGCCCCTTTTTATGTAAGCATCGACAAAGCGTGATAGCTACAATATTAGCCATGTAGTTCATTGTAATAAGATCAATACTACCAATACTTAGTAACAAAGTGTTCGTTTTTTTAATAGCCTTCCAAAATTAGTCACTTGATCTAAAAAAGAACAAACGCCAAATGCACCGACCTTATTGATGTAAATTGAGAAATTAGTCCTCAAGGAGAATTCTCTTAGAAGAATTCTGAAGGAGTAAAGAGAAATAATGAAAACGAAAATAATTTGGCAGTTTTTACCGTTCGAATAGTTCAGATCCTAATGCGATGCCGCTGCTGCCGCTGCTGCTGTTGAACCACCCGCTGCTGCTGCTGCCGCTGCTGCTGCTGAACCACCAGCTGCTCCTGCTGCCGCTGCTGCTGCTGAACCACCAGCTGTTCCTGCTGCCACTGCTGCTGCGGTGCTTTCATTCCTGTCTCTATCTCTATCTTTCTTACAATTCCATTTCTTACATTTTGCAGACACATCTTCTGAAGCTACAGTAGTTGTGACTAACATTAGAGCAATCACTGCTATCGCAACTAGTGCGAATCCTTTCGTTTTGTTCATAAGTACACATATCAATCACATTCCATTATAGTTACTTTCTTAGTGTGTCGGATATAACATTATTATGTTGCCCAATTGCGACTCTCTTTGGGTTGTGTTTCTACATGTACTTTTTGCTAGAATCATGTAATTGCAGACTTAAGCGTTGATGAGAGATTGAGACAAATTTGTACGAGGGTTGTAAATGCATTTTTAAAAGCATTTTTTTCGATATGGGGTAATCATACTAATTGCTGATGTCCATAGAATGAGTATCGGATTCTTTGACAGCAGGAACTAATGATTATTTTGACCTCCAACGAGACGGCGGTAGACAACTCTCCACGATCCCCCATAACCTGAAGATTACACTCTAGGTCGAAACTGTGGGGAACCTGTGAAGATTTGACAGAAGATAGGTACTGAATATTTATTAGTGTTTATTTTGATGGTGTTTATATTAGATTGAAATGAAATTATTTAGATCACAGTCATATTGGTTTTCAATCTTTTTCACATTATCCGCTATTCTAGCCTATAGTGCATCTTTCATTATATCGATTAGTCCAATTTCAGTTCATTTAGTCAATGCTGCCGTTTATATTGAAAATTCGAATGGCGGAAGTGCTTCTGCCTCTGCCGATGGTATAACGATTTCTAAAGGAAGCCCTTGCACATCCGCTTCCTCAGATGACAACGATGCGTTTGCAGCAGCAGTTGCCGCCACCGATTGTGATAATATGTCTACAGAAACCCTTAGAGCGGATCCACAACATGCCCATTCAACTTGCAATATTGTATATGAAATGGGTGGTTCGGTATTTGCAGCCGCACTTTCTGGGTCAGATTGCACTAATTTTGACATCGAAACAAATCATTTGACTCTTGGGAGGGAAGGGAATATTTTCGGTAGCTTCTTCACTATTATCTATGATTTTATTTCTCAGCTCTCTTCTCAGCTGTTGCAAATTAGTGCTTGACTTTCAAAAGCGGAGGTAAGCATACTAAGAACAAAGAGGAGTAATGAGTGATAGTCTGAGCAAATATAGCTTCGACGCGGATCAAATTTCCCGGATTAGGTCAGAATAAAATGGTTAGCCCTTTCCTCATTCATTCATTTCATTCATGTCGATGCTCGTTCGTGTTACTCCAATCAAAATGCCATGTCGCTACATTATCCTTAAATTAGATTCGGTCGTATATATGCAACACTTTGATGACAACAAGATTGGAAATCTTAATTTACGGATTAAACTTTAGTCATTTAGAGAATCTTGAGTTATATGTTATTTTACAATTCATGTTTAAAGGAATTAAAGTAGGATCTCTAGGGAAAACCGTGGAGTATGTCAAAGCAAGAGAACCAAGAGAATGTAACAGACAGTAGCACTACTATCGACGCTGGTATCTCTAATTATCGTATAATGTTCGTAGATGATAATGAAGACACACTAAGAACAATAAAACTGGCACTAGAGGAAAACGGATTTTCGATTGAAACATATTCAGACCCTTTTGCAGCTCTGTCATTCTTTAAGACGTTTTACGGCAGCCAAGAGACAGAAACACCTACTCAAATTCCATTTGACCTCCTATTAATCGATGTAAAGATGCCAGAACTCAATGGTATAGAACTAAGTAAAGAAATTAAAAAATTGGCAGCAGAAGCTAATTTGACCCCTCCGCCGATATGCTTTATTACTGCCTATGACGAATACTACAATATCCTTACGAGTCTGTTTCCAAAAGATCAAAACATAGAACTCTGTGTCATCCACAAGCCCATCGAAATTGAGGATCTTACAAGACGGCTTAAACATGAGATTGCTCTGCGCAAGTAGTAACAGATATTCCTAAATTACGAGCACCTAAGAAAGCCATGAGAAATTCTAACTTAAACGACTAATAGTATCACAGTATACAATGAACACATAGGTTATGATGTCTACGTACACAAATCACGATCAAAAGATCGAGTATGACCAGAGAAACTACCATACTAAACGCTGAAAAATTCTACAACTTGGAATGTGAAGTTCCATATTCATTGGATGCTGAGACTCTTGTTTAATCAGGCTAGTGCGAAGTTTTCTTTGGCTAGAGGTGAGTTGAGTTGAAATGTAATAGCAATAAGATTGATCTTTAATTAGTTTCTTGTACTACTAGGAGAGGGATTGATACTACAAAGGACCAGGTCCAGTCGGTATTATGAGACCGATTAATCCTGAAACTATCCAGATCAGGAAAGCAATTATGAAGGCCCTAATCCACCCTAGATTATACAATGCCTTTAATGCAAGGAGCCACACAACTCCACCGGTTATAGCGGCCAAGAAACCATGTCCAAATATGAAGTAGACCAAGCTATAAACTGCCGAACCTATGAGAGCTGCTGTAAAGGCATGTTTTAATCCTTCCCTTTCCCCAAATATTCTGGTCACGATATAGATTATGCTCGTGGAAACAACCAATCCTATTACGAAGACTACAATGCTCCAAAGACTATCTGCCATATATCCATTTGTCAATGGCGGTCTTTTTTTATTTTACTGGGTTTCAAAAAATACACTAAAACCACGGTCAAGTATTTCATATTGCACATTCTGATTCGTTCACGCTACTCAGTAATTCTACGTATATAGGGCTTATCTTTAGATCTCAATTCCGATCATCATTCTGTCACCCAGATCAGCTATATTACTACATATTATTTAGTCTGTTCATGTTTTAAAACTTAATTTGGGGCTCGTTTCTTTATGATTAGACATCACATGATACTTAAGATTTGTAATAGATGTCATCTCGAATACAAAGTTACCTATGCTTGTGACCATACAGAGGAGAAGGATATGTGCGTCGAATGCTATCAGTATCTTCACTGGCTCGTTAATCACAACGCTCAAGAAAAACCCAGTAATGACAGAATGACTGAATAACGTGAAACTATCACAATTATTGGTCCTGCAATAGACGATGTTGCTTGTGGAACCATATAACATCAGGTAGGACAACCAAAGAATCCTTCTTATCGCATTAACTCAATCAATAAATGCTCGTAATATTCTCTGTTTCTACCTTTGGCCAAGAAGTCGAGATCTTTCTCCTTTAATCCCAGCATAAATTATCTCGGCTCCTTGGATAACCAAAGCGACAACCATTACTACAACCACGACAAATATCCCAACTTGTTGGTTAGCCAATACGAAGCCTGATATTACAATGCATATTCCTCCTGTTGCAATTCGAAACATGCGTTGAGAGGCGTGTGGAAAAGTCTTTCTTATGCCATCTATTATGCGAATAATTCCATTAAATAACAATGCTAGTCCCACGATAAGAATTAGGAATTTTATGCTATTTTCAGGGAATGCAATGGTGATAATAGCAAAAAACAAGACAACGGCCCCGATCCCAATATTTATCAATCTTGACTTTCTGGAAAGATATTCTGTTCCAACGCCGCTTGCGATTCTCTCTACCCCAACCGTGAAAAGCACTATTGCAAAAATAACCATTGCTGTTACAGGGGCAAGCTTTGGTACCGCAACCACAGTTATTGAAAGAATGATAGCTGCTGATCCTATCGCTATCTGAAGAATTCGAAGCCACAATGATTGCGCTGATACCTCTTTCATTGATTTTATAAAGGCTTTGCATGGCCATTATTAATTGTATTCCTTCCGTTGGTTAGCGGAGACTTCGGACCAGAATTTCCACTACGCATCAGAAACTATTCACCAGCAATAGCACCAATTAATAGTCTCGAAGAGATTAGGACTAAGATGATACAAGTAACTGGACAAGAAAAACTATATATGTCTTGAAGTTTTCGCAGATATCAACTAGCCAACATTATTGAAGGTTACAATATTTTGAACCGCTTATCTACAGTGGAACAGTGTTTCGATCACAATATCACAAGGTCTCAGGCTGTCTGGATGGATAGAAAATTGAATTTTCAGGGTCGGAGTTGAATATACCCAAATTATAGAAATCTATCCATCAGTAAAAATTAGTTAAAGAAAGATTCTATTCGCTACCTGACTTGGTTCGATGTGTGTTAGGCCTGGTCCAAAATACTTGTTGTAACTAGGTCGAGCCACGCTAGCCATTCTTGGTTTTGCGCTTATCATCTTCAAACGAAGATTTGAATTAAGGGTGTATTATGGGCCATCTAGGCTCCTTTTATTCCCTAAATCCTTTAGAAGGGACCAACCTCGATTCTCTGCCAGAGATTCCTGCACTTATCATCTGAATGCCTATTATTATCAATGCTATTCCTATGAAGAATCCTGCCAGCACCACCCCGAAGAGTGGAGAAGCCAATATCATAATCGAGATTACTACCGCGAAAATTCCTACACCAATACTAAATCCTCGAGACCATCCTCTTAGTTCCTTGTCTGTAAACCCATGAATTATCCGTGCAAAGCCATCGAACATTAATGCAAAAGCAATTATGAATATCAGAAAGATTGTTGTTCCAACAGGGAAAGTTAGAGCAATCGCAGCTAGAATTATTACGAGAACCCCTAATCCTACAGTCGCCCATCTGGATTTGTGTTGGATGAAGATTCCGCTAATGATTTTTTCTATTCCTACGAATATGAGCACCACAGCGAGCAGAATGACCAAGGAGATCACGGTCAGACCTGGGAAAAATAGTGCTGCCCCTGATACAATTATTGCGAGTATACCCAAACCGATTTGTGCGGCTCTTTTCCAACCTGGCGACTTTCCAGAACTCATCTCTTAGTTTACGCTGCTTATGCTCTTCAGTCTTATTTAACCAAATAGACTAAGTTATATGATACTTTTGTCTAGATATATTTTGTAAATGCTTGACAAATATCTGCAGAAGTGATTGTCTCTCAAAGACCAAGTTTGGACATTCAACCATCACACCACACACATCAACCTAACCGTCTAATGCCTTCGATTCTTTGCATCCATGGATCTGTCTTAATTCCGCCGCAGACTAAATCGAGTAACAGGGTGCAATCACCAATTGTTCCCCTTTCGGAAATCTGTGATTTTTCTTAAGGATTCTAGGTCTCATATAAAGAACGACATTATTCCCTATAAAATCCACAATAGAAGGAACAAGCTTTACTTAGTTCCGTAGTACCAAGGGGTTCATCTCGGTCGACTCATAGCTCCATATAATTTGGACTATCTGGTGCGCTCATATAGTTGAGACGAGCAGGTGGTTAGAGACACCACTCCCTGCCTTGACAGAGGGTGTTCATGTTTAAGATATTTTTTTACCAGACTAACCATGTTGGTGATATGTACGAACGGAGAATTGGGTTAGTCTATACATCATTATAGATCATGCGAGCGATCTCGCGTCTGAATTCTTAGGAGCAAACAGGGGCAGGCACTGAAACATATTTCCTATAATAATGAACACAGCTATTGTTGTGGTAGTCACGTATGTTATCGCAACTCTTTTCGTTGCCAGCGATGCGATAACAGTTCCTAGTCAAAACGTGGTAGCTCAGGGAGCGCAGCAAACTCCTTCGTAGTACGCCGCAAATCTCAGTGGAGAATCAGCATTATCTCCAGTCGTCACCAACGCAACTGGAAGTGCTAATTTCACGCTTCTAGGAGATGGTAATACGATGTCGTACAACATACCTAGGGCATCGTCAAATGCAGGCAATCATAGAAAAAGCGCTGAAGTAAACATTTAACCTACTGCAGGACTACGAAGTAAATGTGTTTATGACGTATATTTGACTTGTATAAACCAAGTGACTCGAGCAGAGGTTTCACATACGTATATGAATTCAGATTCAACAATCTCATCCGAATGCACATTAAGAACCAACAGCCATTAGTAACCATAATTATCCTGGGTTTTCTTTAGTGGTAATGATCTAACAAGAGCCCCAACCAGGACACATTACTGGGTTTTAGAATAACGGGATGCTAATTTAGGTGGAGTAGTAAAGATATTAAATCTGCAGCATAAATCTACAATATCATGATTCGATAACTAAAATTGTGCTCAATGAATCAAAAACAATTTATAGACCAATGATCGCTCTATGTGATAGATGAGTGAACCTAAAGCTCCCGGATGGACTCGCGCAGCTCAAATAGGACTTGGAGCACTTGCCATAATCCTGTCTATAATAATTCTTGCTTTTCCAGGGACCGTGCTGGTGTCTATTATATTTATTATAGGTATCCTTTTGCTAATAGTTGGTATTGAAAGTGTTATCAGTGGTATTTTTGTAAAGAGCAGATCTCGTATGGCCAGTATCGGTTTAGGAATACTAGTAATCATATTATCTCTCATAGTGATTGCATTCCCAACAGCAGTGGGCATATTTGTGTTAATACTCATTGGAATTGTGCTCCTAATCGATGGTATCGCTAGACTTATTCATGGATTTGGAGACAAAGAACGTCGTGGGTGGTCAAGAGGATTTCGTATTGGTGTGGGAGCATTGGAAATTGTCCTAGGCATCTTGATAATGGTATCACCTGGGTTTGGAGCTGCTTTCGTAGGCCTCATAATCGCCATAGCTGTGTTGATAGTAGGTATACAAATGGTTGTAGCTGGAATATCAGGAAGGAGAATGAGAATGTTACCAACATCTGGACGATGATAGCTATTCATCGTCAAGCATCGCCTGATTCTTGCTCAGTTTAGAAACAGTAATGGAAGCTTGTATTCTAGTGTGAGTGATGGTTGGTAATGTCTGCTGTACTTATTCTATTGTGTGTCTTGCATCGGTTTGAAGATCAGATCAATCTAATCAAATATTGTAACGATAAATTTTTATTTTTTGAATACGATCCGAGAAGGCCATATCACTGCTTCTCTTGATAAACTCATCATTGGGAGGCAGCTCGATTTCTGTCGATTGTGAGATGTAGGTTGATTATACCTATTACTAGGTTTGTTAAATCATCCCTTTTTCATTTCGTTTACGACTTCTGAGGATAGACATTATTCATCTTTACAGATTCATCTATCTTTGTATTTAAAAATATATATGCCTACGATTGAGCAGAACATAAACACGATTGTTACATACATTGATCAATCCATTTTTTCTCTAATGTCCAATAAATTGAACTCTTTCAAGAAATCCGTCATAAGGTCCGTGGAAATGTCCTCGACTTTGACTTCGCCTGTCTTAACTTTTCTCAAGTTATTTATTATCCTGAAGAATCGTTCTGCGTTCATCACTAGTCCATAGTAATCACGAACTCTCTCTAATGTAGTTTCATAATGTTTATTGATTCCGGAGGCTGTTGCATCTGAAATCAAAATTACATCGTATCCGATATTAAATGCGTCTCTCAATGAGGTTTCAACGCATATTGAAGTATCAACTCCACAAAGCACCAGTGTATTTATTCCTTCACTTTGTAACCACACCCTTAATTCAGTATCTTGAAAGGCGGAGTCTCTTCTCTTAATCACCACATGATCACTAACCGTAGGCTTAATTTCATCTATAGTCTGTGCATCCCAGGTTCCCCTCACGCATATTGGTACTTTCAATCGCTCTTCTCTGGTTACGGGAAGCAACCTATGTACTCGTGTCAGTAGATCTATTCCACTCGGTTCTCGAATTGCTTCTGTAAAGAACACAGGAATTTCATTGGCTCTACAAAACTCAATCACCTCCTTCGTTTTGGGTATAATCCTTCTGTATTCTTCGGTATTCATTCCTAGTTGATCATAAGAACCTCCTTTGCTAACAAATCCGTTTTGCATATCGACCACTAATAATCCAAAATTGAATGCGTACTTTCCAAGTTGAACTTCAAACATTTGAAGCAAATTTCCCAACGATGTTTATAAGGATATTGTATGTATCGGTTCATAAAAAGACATGCGATGATGCTATGAAACCGACGATTATGCATCTTGTGTGATCATCCTTCATAACTACCGAAAGCCATCAACAAACAATACAAGGTGCCATTCTTCCAATTCCATTTCGGGTACTCTGTCAATTCACCAGTACCAAAGTGCAGTTGGTTTTTTTTGGTTCGTCTATTGTTCCTATTACATTTTTCTCTAGTCAGATCTTTGAAAGAAAATGATGAAACATAATTTCAGATAAGTGCTTATCTTGACCTTCCGTATTCAATGACAAGATGTATCACAACCGTACATCTATCTCACTTTATCACTTCAGTACTATTCAACGCTTTCACTGCAGGTCTACGCATAAACATCACAAGTATAGTTGCTGCAACTGATAATGCAAGGCCTACAATAAATACGATATTAAAAGCAGTAGGGCTTGGATATTGACTAGTTGTACCATTCACTTCAATTGGTACCAGAATAGAAGTTAAGACTACAGTAGCTATCACAGGACCTATTGCTCCACCAATTATTCTCATATCACTGGTAGAAGCAGAGGATATACCAGTAAGCTCTCTAGGG
>JBKPHJ010000071.1:0-7048 GCA_046729835.1 Thermoproteota archaeon | reverse complement strand
AATCAAAGTATAACGTAATTCTAGTTGGTTACGGGGAAGATTGTATTAATAAGTACAAAGAAGAAAAGAGTCGTGGTAATGAAATACATCTCATATTATTGGATTATAGACTGGGCAGTATGTATGGGGATTCTGTTGCTCGCAAGATAAAAGAGCTCAATGGAACCAAAATAATTCTAATCTCAGCTTATGATCTAGATGATGTGCTATTGAAAGAATTAGAAGACGGAGATTACATAGCAAAATACGTAGAAAAACCAATTCATACAAATCGCTTAGTTGAGCTAGTGGCTGAGATAATAAGCTAGATGCGTACTCTAGAACATTGTAAACGAGCTTATCTTACAATCACAACCGATAATCGCAAGAATTAAACTCAGTGGATCTTTTAATTATAGTAATCTTATAGTACATTGGTTCGAATTCGGTATTATTTATTTTATAATAATATACATTGATTCGTAACAATGCATTGAACGGATGACTGCATCTGTGGTCGGTGGATGAGCAGTTCCAAGACGATAGAATTCTTTAAGATTAGTGATTCAAGAACAGAGTTAAGATGCAGTAGATGCAAGGGTCTTATGGGTGGGTGGGATGAGCCGTCACGTGCAAAGAAAATCATGCCATTCAAGCGAGCGTGGTCAGAAGAAGAATGTTTGGCAATGAGATAGCTTATCAGACGTTTAAACTTCTGCTATGATATCGGGCTACTAGTGACTACAAGTACTAAACCACATATTTTTTTGGTAGCACCATGGATCAAATCTTATATTATCTTTACATATTGATAATATGTTGACTTCAAGCATATGTCAAGAACAGAAGATTGTGTCTGTAAAATTGATGGTGTATGGCACAAGCGGATGGAATATTTTAAGATCAACGGTTCAAGAATAGAGTTACGATGCGGTAAATGCAATGTACTTGTAAATTGGTGGGGAGAACATCCACGACCGGTTAAGCGGGGATGGTCTGAAAAAGAGTGTGAAGCTATGCGTTAGTTACGAAAATAACAATTTATTATCTAATAGCGCCCGGATTTGCTTAATATAAATAAGCATGAGATTCGTTGAAGCTCACTGAAATATGAATGGAAAAGATATGACAATCATAGCAGTCACAGCACTTGCAGTCATGCTTATAGTATCAACAGTAATGGCAACCGCCGACAACGCTTTTGCAGACAAGAAGAAGACAAGTTATGAAAAGACCCAAGCAGGCTCCCAAACCAATGAATGTGGCAATGGCAATACGCCAATCGATGTGTTCTGCCAGAATCTCTTATCTCAATTAGAAGGCGATGGAAACGCAGTAGCCATAATCTTAGAACAAAGATAATTATGATACATAATAGGCCGAAAGTATAATCCAAATAATAGAAATAGCAGATGTTCTCAGACATGAGAACAATAATCTTTTTTTGTATATTACATACAGCTATCATACGCTAAACCAATTCTATAACATATTCCAGAAAAGCGCGGATCTAATTGAAAAAGTGTAACTACTAAACTTAAAGTGATTTATTTGAGTCATTTCACTGACAAGTAATTATGGCTGTTTTTCACTATTTCTAATATAATAAAAATCAGACATATATGAGCGTCCGAATCTGCTTAACGCAGATAAACACAAGATTAGATGAAGCTAGCAGAAGAATGAATACCAAATACGTGGTTGTTGTTGCAGCGATGGCAGCGATGTTAGTTGCAACAACAGCACTTGCAACAGACAACGCATTCGCAGACAAGAACAGAAAGCACGGTGGATATACGAAGAGCCAAGCGGTATCCCAAGAGAACGATTGTGGTAATGGCGATAACCCAATCGACGTATTCTGCCAGAATCTAGCATCCCAGATACAAGGCGACAACAATGCTCCAGCTCTAGCTGCTGAACAAGGCCCCGGCGCAGACTAATAAACAAAGAACTCCGTAGCTAAGCAACAGCTAAAACGACAATCGCGTTAGCTGAACCACAACTTTTTTTTATTTTTGATTGATTATAAGTACATATTACGCTTGTCCAGCTAACTTGCTGTTTTTTTAATTTCTTAATGGAGTGTCATTCAGTGTTTGGCTTCCATATGTAATGCATATCGGCCATAGCTGAAGAGAAACCGCAATCGGGACACGTTTCTCTAATTCTGATCATCATAGCTTCTTGTTGACTTTCTTTCAACTCTTTTAATTTAAGTGACAACTCCACATATTCATGGAAACAATGCGGACATCGTAAAACTACTGGCATCAAGAATAATTGTATCTCGTGTAATAATAAAGCTGTCACATACCACCGTAGATGATTTTCGATGATATTAACATTTGTAAAGACCTGCTACTTACAGACTAACTTAACTACAAATAAAAAAGATAACATTGAAAATACAGTAAGCATACTAAGATTCGTCAATCATGCCTTAGGTAAAGATTTGGCGGCGGGAGATTATCCCACCGTCGGTCGTGGCTATTCTAGTCGGGTATACTAGTTGACCAACCATATAGTGCAGATCATTGAATAAAAAAGTTATAAACCCACCTAGATTGGTTTGTTCGAACAGCTATGCAAAGTTTTTCCTAGCTAGTGAATTAGCCCATAATGAATATGCTTAGGATTGCCTTATCCAGCTCTTGGACATGGAAGGTCGGATTATTATTTTGTTCACTGACCTATTGTCTAGAGAGAAATTCTGTATTTCTTAGACGGTAGAGAGTAATTCCATGCAGCATCAGTGCAAGTGGTACTCCCACGGTAGGTACTAGGACCCATGGAAATGCTGTCATTGTTGATATGCCAAATTCGGAAGCAGTGATCAAACCTAGGCTGACTGCCATGACTAAATCCGCAATACCCAGTACATTCCAAACTACTAGAACATATTTTGACCAACCGAAGCCTTTACTCAGAAAGTACGCGAATGGTATTGCTGTCACTCCAATCAAAATATCCCCTACCCCGGCAGGTATTCCAAAAGCTGGATGTAAGATTCCCTGAGATACTCCCCATAGAAAGGCTATACCTAGTATCCTCCAGGTCTGAATGGCCACCAAGAGTGAGGTTATCTTGTTGTATTGTGTTTGTTTGGAACCGAAGGTTTCAATTTAATACTAGATATTAAAAACATAGTTTATAAGTCTCACGTAACCAGATCTATAAGTTGGTTACTAGACAGAAAGTTAAAGAATCAATGATAGAAAGAAGCTGCTCCATTATAGAAAGGGTCTACAACATGCCAGAGCTTAAGTCATGCCCGATTGAAACGACTTTTAGAATTATTGGAAAAAGATGGACAGTCCTGATCATCAGGGAGATTCTCAGGGGTAATACACAGTTTAATCGCTTCAAGGAAAATATAGAAGGCATATCACCAAAAGTTCTTACAGAACGTCTACGTGAACTCGAACGGCTTGGAATTATTAGCAGAAGAATCGTATCGGAGTATCCGGTAAGAATAGAATATAGTTTGACTGATATAGGTAAAGGATTCGAACCGGTTTTGCTTAGCGCAGCTTCTTTTTCAATGAAGTATATGCCTACAACAGTCTTTAAAGATGGGAAGCCAAGGACACCAGAGATAGTTTCAAGCTAATTTACCAACTCGTAATGTAGCAGTAGCATCTAAATTAGATGCGCTCAGTCTCATTTGATCTGGGTCTGGTTGACTATAAACAAGCTTAGTAGTACCAAAGTTATTACTATTACTGACCAATGAACTAGATATAGTAAGTAGAAATCATAGAACACGATGTAGTAGATCAATTTTATTTGTTGAAACAAACAGGTGAATCACCTTTTGAACAACTATCACAAACGAAAAAGTATTATTAGTGCTCTAATAAAATTTTAAGCCTAAGGCAATACTATCGATGTGAATCCAAAACTAATTCACAGAATAGGGTGGTGCATTGCTAGTCTCATTGAATCAAAATAAATAACAACTAGAGACTAACTATTACACTTAAGTACTATTCCACGCCAAAGATAACTACACATGGTATCCGATCAAAAAGTTGCTGTTGTCACTGGCAGTTCAAGTGGCATTGGATTAGAAACTTCACTTATGCTAGCACGTAATAACTTCACAACGTATGCAACTATGCGTACTCCAGAAAAAGATGTGGTGATAAAGACGACTGTAGAGAAGGAAAATCTTCCTATTAAGGTCATGCAGCTTGACGTTACTGATGACAATTCTGTGAAAAATGCGATAAATGCCATAACCTCTGAGGCTGACAGAATTGACGTAGTAGTAAATAATGCTGGCTATGCACTCGGTGGAGCATTAGAAGATCTATCGATGGAAGAGATTAAAGCGCAGTATGAGACTAATCTATTTGGACTAATAAGAGTCACTCAGTACGTTCTCCCGACAATGAGAAGACAAAAGTCTGGCATAATTGTAAATGTGAGTTCAGGAGCTGGGATTTTTGGCTATCCAGGGGGTTCAGCCTATGTTAGTACTAAATTTGCGGTCGAAGGTCTGAGCGAATCTATCGCATATGAAGTAGAACCATTTGGCATAAAGGTGGTCTTGATAGAACCGGGATTTGTTCGAACCAACTTCGCAAATGCAATGATGATTGCGAAGAAAGCACAGGATCAGGCATCGCCGTATTCGCAAATGATGCAGAGAGTAGGAGCCAGTTCTAGTGAACTAGCAAAGAGTGGATCTCCCGTAGACTTAGTTGCAAGGGTTATCTTAAATGCTATTACAAGCCCAAATCCTAATCTTCGATATCTGGTGGGCAAAGATGTGGAGGCTTGGGCTGCTGGCAAGAAGAGTATGAACGAAACAGAATTCTTTGATATGATTAAGAATATTTCGGCATAGCTGCATAACATTTTGAAAGTTTATGTTGTGGACTACTGCTCTGGTATGAAAGCAATTTTATTTGGCACGAGAAATATCGTTGTGGATATGTAATGCTGACACATAACTCATTGTCAACAGCGCTGATGATATCACTTACGTCGATTATCATTGTCTTCTTTTCTATGCCGCCTTATGGCCTTCACACTTCGTTGTCACAGACACCAACTACAAATACCCATTCATCATGGACTACCGGCGCACCATTACCAACAGCGAGATCTGAGATAGGTGGGGCCGCTTTAGATGGAAAAATCTATATTGTTGGTGGATTCGATCAGAGCGGTAGCAGCAGTAATTCGGTGGAGATTTACGATGTGATGAATGATAAATGGACTGCAGCATATCCATTACCACGACCTCTAGACCATACGACAGTGGCATCATATGGTGGAAAGCTGTATGTCGTCGGCGGTGGATATCTAAACAGAGC
The DNA here is from genome assembly GCA_046729835.1 of Thermoproteota archaeon. Lineage (GTDB taxonomy): Archaea > Thermoproteota > Nitrososphaeria > Nitrososphaerales > Nitrososphaeraceae > TH5896. Next base: position 1,742 of record JBKPHJ010000071.1, on the reverse strand, counting down.
GGATCTGTCGGATAAGTTATTCATATACGATCCCTCTTCTAATAGATGGACTGAAGGAGCAAGTCTTCCTAATGCTCGTGGCGCGTTAACTGCCAATTTCATAGATGGGATTTTGTACGCTGTGGGAGGGGTCGATTCAACAGGCACCTTGACTAGCAATATAGCATATGATCCGACAACAAATATGTGGACAGAGAAAGCACCACTGCCAACTGCAAGAGAACATCTAACATCTGCAGTAGTGGATGGCAAGTTGTACGTTATTGGCGGCAGAAGTGCAGGTATGTCTGCTAACGTTAATGATAACGAAGTCTATGATCCAATAACAGATAGCTGGGCTGTACTAGAGCCTATGCCATCGGAACGAGGTGGTCTAGCGTCTTCAGCAATTAACGATACGATATATGTTTTTGGAGGAGAACAACCTTCTGGAACCTTTGACAACAATGAAGACTATGATGTAGTAACTAACGAATGGACTCTTGGCTCGGCTATGCCAACAGCTCGACACGGTTTAGTTGCTGTTGCCGTTGACGATAAAATATATGTTATTGGCGGCGGCCCTGAGCCTGGAGGTTCAGGGAGCAGTTTGAACGAGATATTTCATATTCGATAATCATTGAATAACGCTCTTGTAACTCCGTAAATTCAAATCTAAATCTAGATACTCCCAATATTATTCTCATAAGATTATATAGCATTCTACATCTTTTAGAGTATCTAAAGAGACACATCAGTTTGAGAATGTGTGTTATGCAGTGGGTGCACAATCTCAAGCAGTTAGTTAGTATAAACAAAAGTTCCATCTAACGCATTCAAATAAATTGCTCCCCAAGTCCTGCATGGGTCATAAAGTCTTGTGAATATCCAAAGATCAGAGACGGAATAGGTTTTCCACTAATGCCCAGGGTTGAGCAACTAGACCAGTTTGATAATGTTAAATATGATAGCATTGAAAAACTATTTTACAATCATCACAGGACATGGCGAGTAAGTCACTACTGCGGAGGCAACACTTCCGAGCAGCAATTTTTTGAAACCTGATCTTCCTCTTGTCCCCATTATTATCAGATCAACATCTTCAGATTCTGCATATTCTACTATTGCTCCATCTATAGACATCTGACTGTTGATGAGCTCTGTTTTTAACTCCACATTATTTTGCGTTGCATTTTGACCTAAGATGTCAAGCCGCATTTTAGATTCAAGTATAATCTCTTTTTCTTTAGGTGACTTTATCTCACCTTCAGGCGTTGCTAAACCATAAGAAGATAATGCAATCCGATTCACGGTCAATGCTATTATTTTGGCACCATCTTTCTTTGCCATTTCTATTGCGTATTCTGCAGCTTCCATAGAAGATTGTGAGCCATCTATTGCAACCAGTATTTTTGAAAACTTTCCCTTTGTTTTAGAGGACATATATTTCATGTATCTTTGTTTTATTGTCTAATTAATTATTTTGCTCTACTGACATCTAAATCTAAATGCACATAGGGCTGTTGCTCAGGAAGAAATTCTTGTTTGCCAATGGAAAGCAATTAGGAATGGAGGTACATGGATAAACAGAGAAAAATGGAATGAAAAAGTGCCAAAGGATTTAGAGCATTTTCGTAACAAATAAGACTTCTTAAGCGAGGACCTAATACATTAAGATAGTACATTCAAAACTTTTACTGACCGCCATATTCGCTACTATTTCTTGGCAACTTATCTCTTAGTAACCTGTCTCTTATACACAT
>JBKPHJ010000070.1:0-9900 GCA_046729835.1 Thermoproteota archaeon | reverse complement strand
GATCTATGAGCAACCTGTTATGCAAAAGACATCAGGTAATTGCCGGCATCATTTTGTCTTTGTTATCTGCAAGTATCATATTCATAGCTACTAATGACCAGAATTCGGCTTTTGCTCAGATAACAGCAGCTGATCCGGTAGATAATAATAGCAATGGGAATAGTGGGAAGTCTGCCCCGTCAAGTAGTAGTACTAGTTCTGACATGAATGATAATACTATAACATCAGGCCCAATTACACCAAGTGAACCATCATTCTCAGATCCAAGTGGTGGGGGCACCGATATATCTTCTGAATCCTCACAGGGCCCTTTAGATGAAAAAGATACTACTGCCAGCAATGGTGAAACACCAAAAGAGAAACAAACCACTATAAAAAATGAATTACTTGATCAAATATTCAGCAAAGTAAAGGAAGATTTGAAAGCAAGTGGAATAACTGCCTTAGGTTTCTAAGCGAGACTGCCTAACATAATTTGATGCAGCTATCTAATGGGCTTGGTCAATAAAAATTTAGACTAAGGTAAGATTAAGATAAGCTCTACTTCTTAAGCTGCTCTCACCAATAGTACCGTTTGTAGCTAAACTATACTTGTCTTAATTGGTCTAGGTCTCACATCATTATTAAAACAATTATATAATAATGGACTTTCGTTTACTTTCATAGCATAGATCCAGAAGATATCTGTTAGCTCACCGACAGGCTAAACGTAAACGTAGCTCTCTTTCCATCAGCATTATTCTCAGCGCATATCTTGCCCCCATGAGATTCTATGATGCTTTTAGATATGAACAATCCGACTCCTGTTCCTCGAGGTGAATTTGTAACAAACTTTGAAAATAGGTTTGGCATAATCTCTGGCTGTATTCCTGAGCCAGTATCTTTGATATTCACAAGAGCTTCGCTCTCTTTCTTTTCTACGTTAATCCTAATGCTTCCCTCGTTCTTGGTGAACCTAATAGCATTACTTAATAGATTTGAGATAACCTCAAATATTCTAACTTTGTCTGCGTTAACGAAGATGGACTCTTTTTGTGAGGGCGTAAACTCAAGCTGTATTTTCTTATTCGTTAACTCATTCCCAAAATCATTAATCACATTGTGTATTTTTTCAATTAAATCAAACCTTTCTTTCTCTATCTCTATTGCAAACTATCCGTAGCAGCTTTTATTTGTAAAGCATCAGAAGACCCATCCAAATATTTTTCAGTTTGCAATAAAAGATTCGCAGTAAGGTATCTATTTTTGCCTGCAATATTGATTGAATTTCCCAAAGATGATTGCTGAGATTGGAAATAAGCAAGCACACCGAAACTGCCAATGATTAGAATAATTTCTATTATAATTACAAGGGTGATTTTTAAGAGAATGTTAGAGTTTATTCTTTCTAACAGCCTTAACAATTAGCTTTATATGCTCCTCCTCCTGCTATGCGTTTAAGCTCCCAAACCCATATCACAACCACCATCTAGTCCAATTCGGATTTGATTCGTTTAACCAAGCAAAGCATAGTAACTGGCTTCCTGATAAAACATCCCAAGCTCATTGCTGGATAAATTTCCATTAACGCTTCACGATTTATTTCTCCGGAAGACATAAAGCAGACCCTGATATTGATATCCAAATGTAATATTTTTTCGTATAGCTGAAATCCGTTCATATTTGGCAGATTGATGTCGATGAGTAGAAGATCATAAAAATTAGGTTCGAACTCTGAGAGTGCTGTCAACGGATCGTTATAGGTATAAACTACAATTCTTTTGGTGTCGTCGCCGTAATTATTGCTGTTTTCTAATCCCACTTTAAACGTTGTCGTAACATCCGGATCGTCATCTATAACCAAAATTCTCTTCCAAAATGGCTGTTTCTCCTTTTCCATAACCGTGGCGTACCCGATATCCACTGTACTTTCAAAAAATCTACCAGTCATTCAAAGTGTCATTTCCTCAGCACCCCTACATTTTTCTTTTGCAATAACTTCTTCAGTTTTCTCAATTCCGTGCTTTTGTAATTCCTGTTCATCCCCTTCGGCAAATTCATTAGATCCTTCTCTACGATTATACGTTTACTAGAGCTAACTTTAGCTGCTTGTACATGCAGGGCTTTAGCGTTGTATTAGATATTCTGCATGCTGTGAAGTGCCAGGCTGCCTCAACTCCTAATAGGGTTACTACGAATCCAACTACTGGATATATTATATCTTCAAACACATGTATATGTTGTATTTAGGCTGTTATTCTATCTTCGTAAGCTGTGATTATGATATATCATAATGTTCATTATTTTTTAAAAATGAAGTTCGATGCATTAGCCAGCCAATTAGTGCCAGCAGATGTACAAGATGAAATTATGATAATTTGAAGAACAACATAATATGAAGTACTTCATTATTTTTGCCTATGTCTTTATAGGTAGGCCAAGCAATGATAAAAGAACAATTATTCTTCGTTTTGTGGCGTTATGTTCCTGAAGTTAAAGTATAATGCCACATCATAAATGACCTTCAACAGACCTCCAATAAGAAAAGGGGCAAAAAGAAATGATGTAGCCTGCAGAATGTATCCGGCAACTGAAGGCGATAAAGCTTGAGATATATTTCTAGAAATGTTAGTTAACCCAGTTGCGGCAGTTCGTTCTTCATCTTTAACCACTGATACGATGTACGATTGTCTTGCAGGTACGTCCATTTGTGAAAGCGCCATTCTAATAAGATACAAGATCGCGGCTATGGGGAGTGTTGGAGCAAATGCTACAAAGATAATAAGGATATTGGATGGTAGGTGTGTAAAGACCATTGTATTGATCAGACCTATTCTATCTGCAATTCTTGCTGAGGCAATAAACGAGAGGGCAGTAATTACTCCTGAAATAGATAAAATGTAAGATATGGTAGAAAGATCTGCTCCAAACCTTGTATAGAACCACAGTGAGACTATGCTCTGGATCACAAATCCCCCAGCAAAGGAATCAATGGCGAATAGCCCAGACAATTTAGTAACGATCTCCTTTGATGTCGGTGATAATCGAGAAGGAACCAATAAGGATTTTTTGAAGGTCCTGATTCCTTTTTTTATGCTTCTACTAAGATTTTTTCTTTCTCCAGTATTGCAGAATTTACTATATTCTGGATCAGTGCCGTTAAATATTGATTCCTTTTCTGCTGCTACTACTGTTGCTACTACTTCGATCTCCTTTGAAAGACGTAAATATAATAGAATGTTTGCTAAACCTAAAACGCTATAGATGAGGAAGAGTACCTTTATAGATTCTATCAGATCTAATCCGTGATAAAATTGCTCAACGACATCGGGAAAGCCTGAAAGTAGAATCCCTGCAGACATTGCAAAGGTCCCAACCATATTATAAATTGCAAATGATATATTTCTCTTTTTTATATCCTTGGTCGTTCGTGGCAGTATTGCCTGCTCTAGTGAAAGAAATGCGCTAGTCTCTGAACCTGTTACGTTAATAGTTCCAATCAATGCTGCAACGATCAATAAAGTATAGTTATCCGTAACAAAGAATATGATGCCAGATAAAGACATCAAGAGCGAATATATAACAAGTAGTCGTCTACGTCCTAATCTATTTGCATAGAAAGAAGCTATTAAATTGAAAAATATGCTGTTTAGCAGGCTGGCTGAGAGAATCAAACCCACCTGAAAGCCATCAAAGCCGATTAATGCTAAGTAAATTGAAAGGATAACGCTAAGAAAACCATAACCAAAGGTTCTAATGATTCTAGCAGCGAAAATTAATCTACCGTCTGCCGAAAGCCAGGTTAGGATCTGTAACTTCATGGTCGTATCAAGGTATTAGAAGAAAGTACATACGCTAGAATAGATAAACAATGACTACGATATAATAACTATTAGAATTCGTTTAGTTATCGAGAATATCGAGAACATAATCGGTTAACATCAGCAGTATAAACGTCTCATTAATCACAGTGCTAGTATCGTTTAAACATCTTTCGAGCATCAGTTAGTAATTGCTTTTGCAGCTTGTTGAGGAACTCATTGTATTACTGAAGATGTCTATTCGGCCGCACCGCCGATTGTTCCATTATTTGCTAGCTTCAATAACACACCAAATGTCGCTCAATTATCTGTACTTATTCTAATAACTGGTTCATTGATGGTCGCATTTCGTTCCCACCATGTAACGATTACATTATTACCATTTGCAGCTATTTGTATGTCTTGTGATTCTGCATCGGTACTGTTGCTTAGATTAATTTTATCTGTAAATGTTGCACCATCGTCTGTAGAAGCTCTGAACATAACTTATAGTAAGATACTCATTCATGTCGTTTTCACATCACTAGTAATATTTAAGCTATCAGATGGTAATTTCTGTTGCAGACTCGGGAGATCCGAGCTAACGTCGCGCCGCGGGTGATGTAGTTGCAATTCGGGTGGCTTTCATTCAATAAATACCCGTTATTACATGAAAGCTACATATTTGTTCACGAAAAAAGACATATCAATTTCAGCTTCTGCAGCGTTGGCAGTGATTTCATTAATATCAACTGTAAACTACAAGTTGACTGCTTCTGACATTGTTGGTATATTGGTAAGTATCATGTTGGCATCTATTCCGGGTATAATATTGTGGGGGTTTAAAGATGATATTAATTTACGCGGACGGATAAATAATTATCAATATAAAGAAGATCCAACTATTGGATTCCCAGATAGAATCGACCATGACGGCGTGAGACATTATAGTAAACGTTCAAGACTACCATTTGATGAAATGGTATCGATAGCCAAAAATAGTATCAAGATGTCAGCTATTACATTTACGGCGTTACGCTTTAATTACTATAAAACGATCGAGTCATTGCTTGGTCGGGGAGTTTCCATTACTTTTCTACTACTTAATCCAGACTCAGAATTCATTCCAATTCAGAGTAGTTTGTTTAGTCAAGCCACTGATTTGAGAGATCAGATTTTGAATTCGCGGCAATCTTTTTGTCAGCTACAGAGTAGATATCCCAAATTAGTCTCAATAAAAACTTATGACGAACTTGCCCCACGAAGTATAGTGATCATCGATGATGCGTACTTAAAAGTCGAAGAGCATCCAATAGATAGTGATGCTGAATCACGACCAAATCACGCCACATTTAAAAGCACGGCTCCAGCATTTTATGAACTGTACGCATTAGAATATAATAGATTAGGAGCCAATTCTCAAGCTCATAACTGCCACTCCAGTTCCGCTAAATAATCCTCGATAACCGTACGAGAAGACACTAATATTAGCCAGGATATGTCATTCGAATCATTTTATGAATGAGAGTAAAAAGCGGTCGATAGTAAAAACCATAAGCTATCGTGCTATTCTGACAGTAGTTTTAGCTGTGATAACTTATCTATTCACTGGGAATCTGGTTCAAACGTCTGGAATAACAATAATATTTTCAGTTGTAGCGACGACTGTCTATTATGTGCATGAACGGGTATGAACTAAAATAATGTGGTCGTAGATCCGCCGAATTATTTTTGTCTAAAATAGTCGCTTAAATTAACTCTTGCCGACTCGGAAACAGTCTCCAGTTTTCTAACTTTTCTTTCTTTTTCGATTGAATCGAATAGTTCTTGAGACACCGAAACCATAATTCGTTTCATAGCCATATATCGATACTTATTGATATCAATAAGAACACCGTGGAAGATCAACCGAGTACGCGACAGAAATAGATGGTAAGTGTTGGACGTTGGACGTGAGCACCATATGGTTAAGTACGAATGATGGTCAATTGCCCAACAATTTTCCGTTTTCTGTAAAATGGATACCAAGTGAAATAGAAAAACGGAAGCTACTAAATTTTTTTATACTTAGTTCTATTTCTAAATAACGATTAGTATACCGAGATATAACTAAACTTGAATATATCAGCCATAGATATTACAATTATGGCAGCAGCAGTTGCTTCAGTTGAGCTTACAGATAGAATCAGTAATACAAATGAAATCTCAATGAAATTGTAGCGATCCAGCAGCAATAGATGAAAGATCGACGGTTATCAACGCTGAATGTTTATCGTCAGGAGAGATGAAATCGTACATATGATGATATTCTTTATTATATTTGCGGATTATATGAAAAAATGATATGGAATACTACGAGTCAGATGTAACACTGCAATTCGCAAAAGCTGCAACTTCTGGTGGAGGGGAAAGGATATGACAAGCCACTCTCCTGAAGCCGCCGCTAACAAACCCCCAGTCCTCACCTCCGCAGAGATCGACCAGCTCCTTTCTATGACACTCATCGCGAACCTGGCCACACTTGACGACGATGGAGTATTCACCTTCTGCCCATGTGGTTCATGCGAGTTGGTAACGACATATGCATACCGACGTCTCACCATACCCACAAGTACAGGAACTTGCAAGCTAGACCACGCGCGTCAGTGATGATCGACGTGTCGAAGGCGGGATTGAATCTTAAAGGGGTATTGATCAGGGGCCGGGTACAATTCGTGGATGGAAAAGAGGCTCAGGAGATCAACCGTTCGATTCACTTGAAATACTTAACGCCGGACGCGCTGAATGATCCCAATGTCGCTTCTTACCTCTCAGAGGGCGATGATATAACAGCGAAAGTCAATATGGATCACTTGATTAGCTGGAATCTGGCCGACTCGAAGGCAGGACAAGCCCTGGGTGCCGGCGGATGGTTCCATCCACTCGACGCATAGAAATTGTTTCGGGGTTTCTAGACCGCCTGAGACTTTCCTAAATATCACAATTAGATCATCTGATATTGATGCCGAACCCGGAAATCGAGCAAGCTGGCTCTGCACAACCCTTGTATTGAATTCAGTCAATAATGCGAATTCGCTGTCCATTATTCGGAGTATTAGTACCGTCAGCGATAAATAATGCCAGAACGATACAAAAACAAATGACAGATCAAAAAGTTGCAATCATAACAGGCGGCAGCTCTGGTATTGGAAAGGCAACTGCAGTTGCGCTGGCGAAAGAAGGAGTTAAAATTGCGATAGCCGCACGTCGTGCCAAAGAAGGGGAGGAAACTGTGCGCCTAGTCAATGAAGCGGGAAGTGAAGGCACCTTTGTGAAGACCGATGTGGCGAACAAAGATGATGTTAGGTCACTTGTAGAGAAAACAGTCAAAACATACGGTAGGCTAGATTATGCATTTAATAATGCTGGTATATTCGAAACGATGACACCGTTAGTAGATCAGACGTCAGATATTTTTGATCAGATTATGAACGTGAATGTCAAAGGGGTATGGTTGTGTATGAAATATGAGATTCCGGAGATGATTAGAACAGGAGGTGGAGCAATAGTAAACATGTCTTCCGGAGCTGGCGTGATAGGATTTCCACAGATGCCAATCTATATTGCGAGCAAACATGCTGTACTTGGACTGACCAAATCAGCTGCACTAGAATATGCCAAATCTGGAATCAGAATAAACGCCGTTGCTCCAGGTGGAGTTGAAACTGATATGCTTAAACGAGCTGATGAAGACAACAAGCAGTTTGTGGAAACGCTTAAATCAATGCATCCAATAGGACGCATTGGAGCCCCTGAGGAGATTGCTAACGCAGTAGTTTGGTTATTGTCTGACAAAGCATCTTTTGTATTAGGTCACACGTTGTTAGTTGATGGAGGAGCAGTCAGCCGATGAGGAGTTTAATGATACGGCTGAAACAATTCTAGTAACAGGTGCAACAGGCAATGTTGGAAGCGAAGTTGTACGCCAACTTGCAAGCGTTACCCCAAATGTCATTATTAAGGCCGCAGGTCATTCATTGCAAAAGCTAGAAAGAGTTTTGAAATCTGATAGAGTAGAACCCATACAGATTGATTACAATAAACCTGAAACACTAAGAGAAGCAGCAAGAGATGTTGATAGTGCTTTTCTAGTTACACCATTTCGATCCGATATGGCAGAACTTACATCTAATCTGTTAAGAGAAGCAAAGAAAAATGATGTCGAATTTATGGTAGTAGTATCTTCACTACTAGCAGCAGATCTCGAACATGAAATTACAGTTGGAAGATTACATAGACAAGAAGAAAAAATCGTAGAAGAATCTGGGATACCATCTGCCTTTTTACGCCCAAACGCATTTATGCAGAACTTTTTAAATTTCTTTGGTCATACAATAAAAACCCACGATGCGTTTTATCTTCCAGCAGGAGATCAAAGGGTTGGCTTTGTCGATGTTAGAGATATTGCAGCTGTAGCTGTGCTGGAACTAACCAGACGTCAAAGCCGACATAAGAATAAGGCATATCACATTACTGGCCCAGAGGCATTGTCATTTAGTCAAGCAGCAGAAATCATATCTCAGGAGATTGATAGGAATATATCATATATAGACATAACAGAAGAAGACGCTCGTAAAGGAATGAAAGAGATGGGTATGGAGGATTGGCTTGCCGATGCCATGGTAGAGCAATTCTATAGTATTAGAGCAGGTTATGCATCGCAAACTACTACAGTAGTAGAACAGATCACAGGACGAAAGCCAATACCCTTCTCCCAGTTTGCCAAAGATTATGCAGAAGTGTTCAAGTGATTACACAGGTATTAAATATCCATCAGCAAAGGATGTAATAGACTTTGAAAGAAATGAAAATTTTGGCTGACTATACCGACGCGGACGCACATTCGTTGCAGGAGCAATATTATCGGTAACCATCATCCTTAAGATAATTGGTTAAATAAGTGATCTAGGCTGCAAGCTAGAGTTATTGGGTGTTGTTGTATTCTTGTATGAAGTCAAATGTTTAATGCACTTTCAATAGTTGCATTGGCCGTTACTTGTTTATGATATGACTGCAGTAGCTACGACTTACTACGACTTACGAATATGTGATTTAATTTTTTCTTTCATTTCTGGAGTCATGATATCTTCTTCTTTGTAACCATGATCTTTAACAGCATGTTCAGCAGCATTTTTCATAAGTTCTTCTTCCATTTCCCCTCCTACGACACAATCACAATCTTGACCCACTTCACGACAAGCGACAGTTAACATAAGGATTGATACGAATCCATTCTACTTAAAGCTGTCCAATAAAGCACATATCTATCAATATTCATACATCCACCTAGACAAGTAATGTCGTGCTTACAAAATGTTAATAGATAATTATTCAATCGTATTTGAACAATTATTTAGGGACTTTAATACATGGGGCATCAGACATAATATTATTATTGCGGCGACGTAAATTGTGCTATTTGTCTGTCCACTTCTTCTATGATCCAATGTGGACATTGATTCAAAAGTTGCGATGCTTCTGCCATTAATGCATTACGTCGAGCTTGCACTTCATTTTCGAAGTCAACCTGGTCTGATCGATTTTTTTCTTGGTGATTAAACTCCTGAATACGAGCTGAAAGATCAGATCCGATATCACGGCATTGTTGTTTGTGCTTGTCATACAGAATACCTTCTTGTTTCACGTGTGCCAGTCTTGCATTTTCATCTCGTGATATCTGTTGATACACCGAATAAACGACAACTATTATAACAAGACTAACAATCGAACCGATTATAAGAGTCGTTTTCTGACGATTAGCTAACGTCATTTTTTCATCCCCTTCATTACTCCATTAATTCTCTATTAGTTATTATTACATAGGTTTCAAAGTTTATAATTTAGTATTGCTCAGGTCGATATACTTTACACTTTGAAAGCCAGACACTCCATGACATACCATGAACAATAGATAGCTAAAAAATTAACACTTGTCGAGAAGTTAACTGAACTAGCGAATCATGTAATCGATTGCTAAAACTTAAAAAAGAATCCTAATAATAATGAAAAAGAGTATGGCATATATGATGATTTTGACCAGTGGTAAATTTCAACTCTGTGCCTTTATCCTACTATGTCGAAT
>JBKPHJ010000069.1:0-2160 GCA_046729835.1 Thermoproteota archaeon | reverse complement strand
ATCTGATTTGGATTATATCCTGAAGATGTAAATACACCGTATCTAACCTGAGTACTTGTTACCCTCCAGCATGGGTCGGAAGGGCTGCAACCAGGAGGATTTAGGGTCATTGCGGGCGGGCTCGTTCTTGGGTCATTATTTGGATTATTCATGTTCATAAACCACTCTTCCCCACCTGCTTTTGTCGGATAGATCTTGATTATTCCAAATGGATCGACATCGCCTCCAGGTGGAGGAGGTGGTGGAGGTGGTGGAGGACTGCCACCATCGGCTGCGTTTATCTCTACTTCGGTGATGGAGGCATAATTATTTTGGGTGTTTCCTGTAACGGTAATCCTTACATATTGAGCATTAACGTCTGGAAAGTCATAGTTTTCGAGCCCGGTCGTCCTACGGCTTTGAAATTGTTGCGCATTTGTAAAAGTAGATCCATCAGTTGAAAAAGATATTGTAAAGGTCATAGTCCTTAAGTTTCCATTATACCATGCAATATCTACGCTACATACAAGCCTAGATTGGCCTAAGTTATATTGGATAGAAGAGGGAAGTCCAGGATTTGACCACCTAGTGTTAAGGTTGTTATCTACCGTATTAGAAGGCGTATTCGGAGATTCAAATCCACTTGCACTGACACTGGAACCCGATAGTTGCAGCTGTTGGCAAGTAGCTGGGGGAGGAGGAGGGGATGGAGGGCTGCCACCATCGGCTGCGTAAATGTCTACTTCAGTTATGGATGCCCAATTGTTTGCAGTGTTTCCTGTAACAGTAATCCTTACAAATCTAGCATTAACGTCTGCAAAGTCGTAGCGTTCAAGTGAGGTCGTAGCTCCATTGCTTTTTTGATTAACTAGTACGTTTGTAAAAGAAGATCCATCAGCTGAAACAGATATTGTAAAGGTGTTAATCCTACTGTTTCCATTATACCACGCAATATCTACATTACAGACAAGCCTAGATTGGCCTAAATCATACTGAATGGAAGAGGGAGTCCCAGATTTGACCACCTAGTGTTAAGGTTGTTATCTACGGTATTAGAAGGCGTATTCGGAGAATCAAATCCACTTGCAGTGACACTAGAACCTGTTAGTTGCAGTTGTTGACAAGTAGCTGTAGCTTCAGGTAGAGTTGGAAGTGGAAGCGGAATGCCAGACAATATTCAACCTGAAATGACAGTAGAAGAAGGTCGAACAATTACTAGGAAATTTGAAGGTAATCCTGTTCAAGTAAATGCTTTTCTTACAGACTATGACGCAGACATTCCTGTAAGATATCCACTTGAAGAGATAAGTAAAAACACATTTAGACCTGCACCTGAGGGAATAAAGACATTAGAAGTACAAGCAGCATTCCCTGGAAACAAACAGGTATTCTATAGTACGTTAGTAGATGTCGTCAAAAATTCATACGGATAATTATTACATATTACGGATCGCACATATGCAGTTAATAGATCGTAGATACCTCTCAATTTTCAGCTTACTTTCTGAAACCAGGATTCAATTCAATTAGTATTTAATAGGAGAGGAGGTCTGATGGGACACCTGTTCTAAAATGATTATCTATAAACTGTGCTTAGTACACTTATTAGGTACCCCTTGCCGTTTATTACTTACCAGAGGAGGATATTTTGATACACGAATGCTCCCGTCAGGGAAAGATACTAAAGACCAGTATCACGGGCATTCTTTGGGTAGTCATATCGTTGACTTCCATGCAAACGCTTATTCAGATACCTGAGTACACATCAGCTCAGATAACACCTACTGCTAATCTAGGATCAGCAGAACCTGACATGGCATCAATAATATCGATTTCTACTACCTCCCCGCTCGTAGGGCAACCGATCACACCTGCCTCTAGTGGTGCAACTAATGATGCATCAGAGAACATGACGGATCCGCTTCAGAACACTACTATTTCTAACATCACCCAGCAAGGAACTGTTACCCCTCCTCTTGTAGGGCAGCCGCTCGTACCTGTGTCTACTTCTGCCATTAACGGGGAGACTAACGGAAATGGCGGTTCTGGTGGAGGCGATGGTAATGGTGGAGGCGATGGTAATGGTGGAGGCGATGGTAATGGTGGAGGCGATGGTAATGGTGGAGGCGATGGTAATGGTGGAGGCGATGGTAATGGTGGAGGCGATGGTAATGGTGGAGG
>JBKPHJ010000068.1:0-6744 GCA_046729835.1 Thermoproteota archaeon | reverse complement strand
TCTTGAGTTGGTATTTCTTCACCATTAGATTGGTCAAAATATAGCTTCGTAATGTAATACTCGAACTTACTACTAGTTATGGAGAATATTTCGTGATGATCGCCGATTACTACTTTTGCAAATGGGATGTCATACTGGTCTTTGAAGAAAAGATCGGTATTGGACTCTGCAAGCTGTATTAGTTTCTTGGACTGTGTCTTGTTTCTTAATCCATAATTATTGTTGTGATTATCGAAACTTCTAGAGAATGCCAGTTCATCAACTTGGTTGAGAATTTGAACCGCTTCTTCGTCAGAAGTTATATTCGCTAGGATAGTTAGTACCCCAGAATATCCACTAACATCATCTAGATCTGTTTTATTATAAGTTGCTTCCAGTGTAGCTAATCGTGCTTGTTTTTCTTCGTTATCTTCAGTAAGACCATCTATTATTTTGAATGCATCTTCTATCGGCACATTTTCTTTTCTTAACCAACCAGAAAGGCACATCAAGAAGTCATTTCTAATTCCCTCCTTGCAGTATGGCTTAAGGATATCCACGATATCTGAGATTGTCTCATCATCTAACGGACGTTGCTGCTGATCCTGTCTAATCTTGTTATAATTTTCCTTTCTACTAAAAACATCAAATATCATCTGTATTTGGTTTTTAGAGAGAGTAACTATCTCTAATCCATTTATTAACTCATATTTATTCCCGTTCGGATGAATTGACGGTGGAGCGACGATATAGCCTCCTTCCCCTTTGATTCTGATTTCAGAATGGCCAGATCCGTTACCCTTCCATAGTATTCTATTCTTTAGTTCTCCCTTTGTACTAGCAAACTCATCTGGATTGAAACCAATTACGACATTGATATTACCAGACCCTGTTTTTATTTTCATAGTATTATTTATAGCATTTAGAATACCATCATCCTGCATTTCGTCTATCTTTGTTTGAAAGTGTTCTTGCGCTTCTTCACCATCGTTATCGATAGCCAATATTTTAGAGACCGTACCTGTTATTATTCCAACATTGCTGTAGTTGTTCCCGGAAGCAGAAAACCATTACTTGAGCTGATCTTCATCGGCTATTGCGTTCTGGTATTTTTCCCATTTTAGAAGCCGTGGTTTTTTGCTATTTGATGCGAGAGATATAACACTTAAATCTCTTTGTCTATATTCCAATACTTGTTCTAATATATTAGTCGCTTCTATCAAACTAATCTCCCTTAACATCCATAGACATACGATTCTGGAGACTCGTCAGTACGTCTGCACAGGTTACTAATGAATGACTATTGCATGACTGGAAAAACGGGAATATGGCATAAAAGTGGTAGCAATAATATTGATCTCTAGTTACATAATCAAAATATTTATTTTTTGGTGCAGAAGCTATATGATTATCAGCCATCTAATAGTCACCCCGCTGTTGCGATGTCTGATTTGCGGCAGAAGTGTTAGGACACGCTCGTAGATCAATCTGTCGTTCTAACGCCTTTTTATTACAAGTCTCCGTATTATGGAATGACTTGACGCAATTATCACATAAGTATAGTGAGATAGCAGATTTTTTATCGATATTTACTTGGATAGTATTTGAAGCTGGTTCCGAACAACATAACCCTTCACAAATGCTGCCGTTAGTCTGAACTTCAGGATAACTGTTGCTCATTCGCTCATGCCACCTCGTTTTCTCTTCTGGTCAGTGAACTGTATTGGATATCCAGAGTTGTCTAGTGCGTAAGTCAAGAGATACCCGACGGCGGTATTCAAGGACGTTTCTTTGACAGTCGCAAAGTTCTTCACCTTACCCCATATTCTTCGGTCTATTTCAATCAATGTCTTCATCTTAACTTTCTATTATTCCTTAAGTTTCTAGTATAATTAATATGTAGGAGTTTTGTAGGTTTTTTTCTAAATGCCTACCAACTCTAAATGGTATCAGAGAAAGCCACCTACTCTTCAAATTCGAATAATTAAGGCTATAGGTTTAGCAGGCCATTTGTCAAATAGTAAACTAACGGAAAGATTGAAAGCTAAGCACCCAGATGTTTCTGACGCTATTAAGTCATTGCGGGCTGCTAGCCTAATTGAGCATTCTTATATAGATATGTCGAAAAAAGGGAGATCAGAAAGATATTATGCACTGACAGAAGAAGGTTTGGATGTATTTATTAGAGAAGGTGCTTCTCCCGAAGAATTTTGCAAAGCCATGCTGAGGTCCTCCGTGATAAGAGGACAATCTGATAAAGTAAAACCACTGAAACCCATGGATTATGACGAATTTAAATGCCATTATGATCTCTTTGAACAGAACTATTTAGGCTTCGCCCCGATCCATGGATATCTAGCCCTATCTCCATTTTTTGATAAATTATATGAACAATGGCTTGCGGAACATAATCCGAAACTCTTTGAGCAGAACCATTTAAGACATATTACATATCTAATTCGATCTCCCTTCTTTGACAAATGCTATGAAGAATTGCTAAAAAATACTATATGAATGGTGTTACTATAGTTCAAAAGGTCCTAGAATGTCTTGCAATTCATAGGTCGATTAATAAAACTCAAATAATCGAGTATCTAAATTCAAAACGGAAAGAAATTGAGGGAAAATTGATCGGAAGGACATTTAAGTATCCAGAATTCGTTGAAGAACGAATAGCGAATGATTATGCTATAACAGAAAAAAATGTTTCAAATGTTATCAATCAATATTCTCTTTCTGAAAAATATATTCAAGACGAGTCTGAAGACGTCGACTATAGTAAAATTATGAAAAGCTATCTTGATTTTCTGTCCCATCTTGTAATAATTAAGTTAGATAATACCGACGGACCTAGGTATGAATTATCGCTAATCGGTGTTATGTTGGTTCTTGCGATTATCACTCATCCACATCAAAGAATTTTTTTTGTTGAAAAAATTGATAATAGATCTGATAAAACAACCGAAGATTTGGAACTTTTTTACGGTAAAGTATCTCGAAATTATGCTGATAAATTACCACTAATATTTGGAAAATGGGCTCTTCTGACAAAAAAATCGCAATATGCTTATCAGTGGTTCTTGCACGTGTTATATCAGAATATAGAAGATGAATTTGCGCGTGCTATTCTATCGGGACCTGTTCCGATAACCCTTGGAGGCATAAAAGAATATCAAGAAAGTATGCAGGGAATTGCATTTTATACAACTACCAAATTGTTTGAAATATATCAAGGCTTGTTATCAGCTCTGGAGGATGATGATCAAAATGCTGATTCAGAGATACCATTAATACATGATCATGAAGATGATCAAAATGCTGCTTTATTAGCTCTCTTAGAAAAAAAGAAAGAACTGGGAGCATTTTTAAAATATGCAGATCTTCGTAAGTTTGTAAGTAGCTTACAAGATAAGAAAATTTTTGAACAGGCCAATCAATATCTTGATGTAATATATAGCTCAGAACTGCCGACAATTGAAAAGGCATTAGCCAACGAAGTCACCTTCTCATTCTATATTAACTTGGCAAGAAATAGATTCATAGACTATACAGATGAAGGTAGATATTTTCTTGGAGAGGAAAGAGATACGGATTACAGAGATACTACTGACTATCATATTCTGAGACCTGATGATTTTCTGAGAATGATTCTTAGATCAGATAAAGAGTTAAAGGATATGTTTCTTGGATGGATAGCAGATATAGCCGACTATCAACAACGGATAACAGAACGAACGAAAGGGTTCCATGAAAGTATTAGAAAAGCGAGGTGAAACCTAAATTAATGAAAACATGACCACTTGCTTTTCTCCAATAGCAGAAGAATTCTCACTCTGGACCGAACTATCTTACTGGTTTCTTAAAAAATCATTGAATCGATCCAATGTTCGAATCTCGTTAAATTATGATTTCTTGGCTAGTAAGACTTCCGGCTTGATATTTGCCAATTTCGGGTTATACTGTACCATTATCATGATCTGATTCATTTGTTCACGGATAGTTTCGATCTCTTTTCTATGTTTGAGCTCCATAGTTTCAATTTCATCTTTCTTTTTAGTTACTTCATCTAACTTTATACGCAAACGGTTTTCTTCATTTATTGTGAGATTATCTACTGCTTTAAGATATTCTTGTAGTACGTATGTTTCAACTGGTGTAAAGTAGTGGTCGTCTAAGCCTATACTGTGACCCATAAATAGTTCTTTTGTTCGTGGCTCTACTCTGGAATAGATCAACTGGGTATCGAAGAATTTTCTGAATCCACCTGTAAGTTTAACGTTCTTTCTGATCTTGCCTTTTTCACTGTGTAATTCTGTAATTCTTTCTACGGTCCGTATACCTGACTTTTCGACCGTTCGTGATATCAGACGCTCTACTGTTCTAAGCTTAAGAGGTTTAGCGTCGTGGATAGAAATAATATCATCCCGGTCAAATTGATCTCTAAAGAGTGGAGATTTGGGTATTAATCTTTCACCAGATCTTTCTCTGTATTTGAGGTAAACGTCTATAGCCTTGGCTGCTTCTGGAGTGGTGAATGTTAAATATCGTTGCCTTGAGTCTGAGTATACTCTTACCTGATATAGTTCGTAATCGGGAATAATTACTAAGTCTTCTAATTTTAGTTCGATAATGGTTCTGATTCTTATACCTGTTGAAGCTAGAACCAAAATGATTGCTCTAGTTCTTTCATCGGCCACCTCAAGCATTTTTGATATTTCTTCTGTTGTATATCCACGATTCTCGAACGGTCTCTCTTCCTCGCCCAAATATCTATAGATTTTTTTCTTGCTTAGTACTACTTCGTTTAGATCGTAGAATGTCATAATCGCCGCTAGATATTGGCTTCTCGTAGCGTATCTTAGTAAATGTGGGGGATTTTTCAGCTGTATAAGGTATTCAATGATTTGGTTCTGTACAATTTTAGGATTTTCTCGATGGATTAGTAAGTCTTCTGGGTTGCTGATCTTTAGATGGCTCATGTACTTTTGAAGAGCATAACTATATGCCGCTTTGGTGACTGGAGACTTGAGACCCTCTATGAATATGCGATATGAATTACCAGGTAACGTCACTTGAAATATCTTGTCTCTGAACATATACGCCTGCACTTGCAACAGACATAGCTATAAACGTTTTGAACCCACTTTAAGGTGGGCCCAAGGGGGTTAGATTCCTGTAGGTAAAGGGGCTCATTATCAGTATCAGTGACGTACGTGGTTTGCTGCTTAAAAAGTGCTTCAGTTTACAGAATCATAATGTTCTATTTGCATCCTTCGCCGTGGACTCGATAATAGTGTTCCACATGCTTTGTAGGACTGGATAATAGAGGGTATGGTATGCTTGGAGCAATAGGAGAGGACATTAACACAATATATCTGGAAATTGAAGACGTCTTTTCAGCCTGATAGAGGATCAAATGGAGAGTCTAAGGCAGTATGGATTAAATTGTTCGGTTGTTCAAAATAACGAATTGTTTCGGTGCCGGTTATGCAAAAAGACTTTTGATACTAAGACGAAGTTAGAAAATCATTCCATAAAGGTCCATGATAAGTTCGAGGACACTTTTACCGCATCTGATAACAACAACGCGGAATCCATGCTATTAGAAAGCGCGGATGAGGAAGAAAAAGCTCGAAAAAGAACAAGGGGACCATATAGAAAATCATTATCCTCAAGATGAGAATCGAATAATAATCGTTTTATTACGTGTGCATTAAAAGTAACATTGGCACTTCAGCTGAAATAGAAACTATTGTTTTATTAAGTTTGGGTCCTTCATTTTGTTAAATTTGATATAGCTCAGGAGGCGGGAGAGCCTGCAATTGCAGCGGTCTAACAGCGTATAGATACCTCATGAACTATCTATTTGATAGTCAGAATGGCCTCGCCGCACTGTTTAGACCCAATCTCGTAGGCCTCAGAAACCTCTTTGACAAACACCATGCCGCTCGGTTCCGAGCCTGATCCGATGCTGCCAATAAGATCATTAACTATTTCCTCTACGGATGAATCGGGTACAAAGGTCTCGATCTTGGCTCTCTTTTCAAATGCTGGTATGATTCTTCTGCCTGTCTGATAGGCACGGGCGCCCTGAAAGACAAGCTCAGGGATCTCATGCCGCCTTGTACGGCCAGCGCAATATATTTCATAACAAGCAAGACCTCCTACACCATGTTTGCGAAGAATTTCGGTCGCCGCGGGTACTGCTCCACTAAAAAGGTAGATGCTTAATTCCTTCACAACTCTTATGACTGAATCATAAAGATAAGGTTAGTCTATAGCCATTGCTTATTTTTCAGCATTCTTGGATACTTTTTCTGCTTGCTGTCGGTGTCAAATACCCTGGCATATTTATCTACTAGGCTAGGCTCCCAAGACATGTAGGAATTCACGGGATCTTCAGACTCTGTTGGTAAGTTCGAATATGATCTCATTTTAATGAATAAACTTTGTACGGCTTTCCACTACGACGATCAATATATTTCCATGGATTTCAATGGATTTGAGAGGGGAATAGATGTGGGTACGCCATTTCCTGGTGCGGCTTCTGAGGAACATGGTCAAGAGCCAGGGCAGGCAGCAGCAGGTAATATGACACAATGATAGAATAGGATCGGCTAACAAGATAGAGAGCAGGAATAGAATCAAAATCATTTGGATTAACCATCTTATTCTTTTTTTTTGGATTAACGGACGGTTGTGATTCTTGTCAATACTGGCATATAATTCAATAAATTATTTTATATTACAATACACTACGAACTA
>JBKPHJ010000067.1:0-2040 GCA_046729835.1 Thermoproteota archaeon | reverse complement strand
CGATCGCAGAGCAATCGTCCTAGTATAACCATTTGTAGTTTCTATGATGAGTAACCGTCTCTTCCGGTGTATTGTAATGGATCATCACAAGCACACTATTAGCATAGATATACTTATCATATAGAACCAAGGATGCTAGTTCTAATGCTAGTACACAAACTTAAGAACAGGCGATTACAGCATTCAAATAATGGTTGAAATTGGTATAGTCGAGATTATCGGCATGGGAGGAGCACTAGGAATAATTGGTACAATGTTCATAGTTCTGTACTTCTCGAGGCCTATAGGGGCATGGCAAGGCTTCACTATAAAAGAGGTACAGAACAATCTAGAAGGAATGCAGTATTATGCAAAAGTAATCAGAAGAATAAAGACATGCGTATAGAGATAATCGAATTTCTCGAACTGAAGCTAGCTGCCCTCGAATACATGCAACCATTTACCCTTCTTAACTCTAGCTGCTGATGCAAAGCAACGTTCTGTCCTTCTCTTTAAGATAATTCACCTTTTAGTAAGATATCTAGCCATAGATTCTCTTTCTAAGAACTCCGTCTTCTGCTAGTCCTTCTTTTAATTCTTCAGGACTAATCGGGGGTTCACCTGATGGTTCTGCAATTGTTATTGGTGGAGGTAAAGGTTTACTTGAATAACTGTAACGATAATCCGCGTAAGAAGCTTGTAATTCTTAATCTACCATGCCTGCTGTATAGTCATAAGCTGCGGCTGCTACTAATGCTAGAATGGCTACTTTGTGTAATTGTTTCAGTATTGAATCGAATGCGCTTTTATGACCAAGATAACCATAGCCGCTTGCAATTCCAATTTTAGCTCAGAATCCTTTCTGTTGTGATTGGAGTATCGATTCTATAATTTCTACTGCCTACGTATAAATAGAATCTAAAACGGCTGGCTCATCCTATAATAGTTGGTGCATATTAATAATCTGTATGTCGTTATCTGTAAAGGAGCCAGCAGCAGTACTAACAATAAAAAGGAGAGACAATTAAAGGAAATGGCAAGAATAGTTTCATTTCTACCTAGCTCTACTGAAATCCTATACAAGCTTGGCTTAGGAGATCAAATAGTAGGTGTTACACATGAATGCAAATATCCTGAGGATGCTAAGACAAAGCCAAGAATCGTAAACTCTTCGTTTGATGCTGCCAAACTAAATAGTACCGATATCGATAGGAAGATAGCAGAAATAATGAAAACAGGTGGCGATATATATTTAATTGATGACAAGATGCTAAAGCAAGCCAGGCCGGATCTTATTATTGCTCAAGGCGTTTGCGAAGTTTGTGCACCGTTTACAAAAGAAATAGATCGTGCTGTTTCTGTTCTAGGATATAAACCAGATATACTAGTTCTTGATCCTCATGATCTTGACGATATCTTGATAAGCATAATGGATATTGCAGAACGTGTTAGCAGGATAAAGGAAGGTCGCAGGCTAGTAGCATCATTGCAAAAGCGAATAGATAACATAAGGACAAGAGCAGCAAGTCATAGAATGAATTCAATATCTAAGGAACCGAGGTCAAATGTGTTATGTATAGAATGGATTGATCCATTTTATAGTGCGGGCCATTGGATACCACAAATGGTAGAGATTGCTGGGGGTGTCAACAGAATCAGCTCACGAGGAAGTCCATCACGTCGTATTTCTATTGACGAAATTATAGATTGTCAACCAGACAAGATAGTTCTTATGCCTTGTGGATTTGATGTCGGTAGAACGTTGCGAGAAGCCAGGATATTGAGGAATAATGAAAGATGGAAGAACCTGGAAGCAGTTCAGAGGAATGAAGTATACGCAGTTAATGCCAAGGAGTATTTTAGCAAACCAGGGCCAAGAACAATAACAGGATTAGAAATACTGGCAAAAATAATAGATCCTGCAAGTTTTGGAGATTTTGATGTACCTTCTAATTCATTTGAAAGAATGACGTAACTTAGAAGTACGTTGCAGACTCTTTTATCTAGTCGTCCGAGAGTGCCTTACAGGGTCGATGACGAAAGGGACATTCTTTGAAACTT
>JBKPHJ010000066.1:0-2457 GCA_046729835.1 Thermoproteota archaeon | reverse complement strand
ATCCTCTTCTATGTTGCTTTTAAGCTCACATCGGAGAACTTTAGAAGCAACGAAATATTTAGAGAATATTTACTCATGGCTGGTTATGGCTTCATGTTGTTTTTCAGTGCAACTCAAGCGAGCGTGGTTGCTACAGTTTATCCTCCTTTTGGATTTGCTACTGTTGCCTCTTACGGTCTCGGCACCTACTTGATACTTCTTGGGCTCTACTTAACGGCATTGTCGGTTTCGCAGGATGAACAGCTACGAACCATGATTAAGAGGTCTACTTTGTCGGAGTCAAAGTTTTTGCATAGTATTGGAATATCTGCAGGAGAGCAAGAGAAAGTATTAGTAAATACTGTGTTAAATAAAGCAAAACTACAGCAAGAAACAATCATTAAAGACATTGGGATAGGAACGTCTCTCAGTGAGGAGGACATTAAGCAGTATGTTAAGGAAGCAGAAAATAAAGAATTGGAAGATAAGGTGTAGTTGCTACCTTTTTTAAACGATTCTATTCTTCGTATCCTAGTCAAATTGTCGTGGTTGGGACTGGTTTCTCAGGAAGTTTTGTTGATACTCCTATCCTTACCTTCAAGACCGGAGAGGCTGGTGCCAGGGAGTGCTGCGGAATTGCTTAAACTGACTGCTATAGTAGCTTACATAAATTAGCTCTCGAGCTAACGCCTAAGAGCGTTCGAAACAGCTGGACTTGGAGATTATTTGATTATGTTTATCGCAGTAAGTGGTTCTGAAATCCCCTTTGGATAGACAGGAATCACAAACCTGATCAACGAAGGCGACCACGGATGTCACCAATAGTATAGACGGCTATAGCGGACTCAAGATGGCCGAAAACCCTGATTTTCTCTAGAATTATATTGCTTTTTTCATGTTTGGCCCGTGGGGCTCGCATAGTTATAAGAAATGCAACATACCTACAGAACCTTTCGGAATGCTAGAAACCACACAGACAGATTGGGACAGAAGGATTCGGGCAGATTGAGGCTTGCCTATTTGATAAGGTGAATTCAAGGTAGGTGTAAACGATAGAATCACAGTCTAACAAACCCGTTCATAAAGAATAAGACATAACCCGCATATTTCTTGTTGATGATGATCAGACGTATTGTTCTCTTTTAAGAAAGGACCATCGGAATCTATCGGATTCAAGGGTGACAACCTTGAACTTTAAGGCTAAATACTATGATTTATTGTCTCCTGTATGCTAGGAATGACAGGTCTTGAGCATTATAAGTCAAATAGTGAGTGAAATCGATAAAAGGGGTTCGTGTCATCGAGATTACGAATGATGAGCTGGGACGCATCAGACAAGAACGACAAAGGGATAGATAGAGGTTCAGCATCATTGAAATGCGGTTACGGTGCAACTTACGTCAACGATTACGTTATATATCTATCCTTAACGTCCTGAATTTAGATGGAAAAAAAACGAAAATTGGCCGACACTTATTCTAGAGTAAAATACTACATATTCTTTGCCATATTTGTCACGACAGTATTTTTTTTGAGTGTTGATTCGATAATTAGCTATGTTAGTGATTTTCTAATAGCACAGACAACTTCATTGTTTGGTATCGCTCTATTCGTATGTATATCTGCTGTTTTTATCCTTGCGTCTTTTTTTCTTTTTCGCTTTATTGCGAATATAACATCCGAGATCCGAACCGATTCTAGGTATTTAAAAACGCTACACTATGCTACGCTAATGACGCAAATGGCACTAGTAACGATACTTCTCATCTTGCTTGTTCAGATTATTTTTTTCTCGAAGTACTATACAGGCTTGCTCATTGTTACTGCAGCATTAAGTCCAAGTGTAGCCGCAGCTGTGATGGTCATTTCCTCCTTAATTCTGGCTGCCTGGTACAGATTTAACAGAGGTTCCTATGTAGTGTTGATTTTCGCGGTAGCATTTTCAATCAACGCCTACATCTTCATTTACACGACCGTCGCTAGCATTTACATCTTAGTCGAGAAGGATGGAATTATCAGACCCCAGTCAGAAGTAATTTATCCCACAGATGTCTTTCAGCCGGGAAGTATTCAACAAGCTCTCTCGAACATCTATAAATTCGCCGCAACTGCAAATTTTATCATGCTCCTAGCAGGTTCAGCGATTATGCTGCGTCACTACTCTGCGAGAATAGGACGTATTAAATTCTGGATATTGGTTTTAGTTCCTTCGATATACTATGTAAGTATCATACTAGATACCCTTGGGATATATGCTCCAGAATCAGCTGAACTCTTCAATTACTATGTGTACGCTTCGTTAAATGGCATTGTTGGAGGCATATTACTTGGATTCTTGTTCT
The DNA here is from genome assembly GCA_046729835.1 of Thermoproteota archaeon. Classification (GTDB taxonomy): domain Archaea; phylum Thermoproteota; class Nitrososphaeria; order Nitrososphaerales; family Nitrososphaeraceae; genus TH5896. The sequence goes on along the minus strand of JBKPHJ010000066.1, from coordinate 136 downwards.
GGAGTATTTCTAGGACCATGAGGCCAAACAAATCTGTTTCAAATTACCTGCTGGTTTGTTCAGATGGATTCATCTTGCTATCGATAGCTACAGCGGGGCAAGTCGTGGTAGCATCATATCCTCCATTCGGTTACGC
>JBKPHJ010000065.1:0-3458 GCA_046729835.1 Thermoproteota archaeon | reverse complement strand
CCAATTAATCTAGTCTTGTTCTTATCGACAAAATCGATATACTTCTCATCCCAGAATATTCGCTTTATTAACTGGTCGTATCTTGATAGCTGCTGGATGAGATCTTCCCCGGCCGAGCGAGACTTTGGAAGAATATAGAATAAGTAATCATGCAGTTTTTGTTTGAAGCTAATAACTTTACCATCTTCTTGTAATTTTATAAGTATGGTAATGTCATTGCTGTCACCATCTTTTGAGACATCTAGTATCCATCCGACGAGGGTCTGAATAGCCATTTACAATCCAAATAATGCATGTGCTATCTTGATACGCTAAGATCATTCTCGGTATCTTTCAACTTATCCATAATCATCTTCACAGAATTCTCTAATTCTACTACTCTATCTGACAACTGTTTTATCTTTACATCTTTCTCTTTGAGCTCTTTTACTATCGCGGCTGTTAGTTTTCTATTGTGGACGGAAGCGACAAGATTTAGCTTGTCACATACTGTTGGTAACGTAGAATTCCCCATAGCCGCTTGTTCTCTATTCCAGGTGTCTTTCAAAATTAAATCGAATGCACTTTTATGTCCAAGATCTACCATAGCAGCTTGTAGTTCTGATTTCAGCTCAGATATCGTTTCTTCATAGAGTTGTCTAAAAGATGGTGTAATTCTGCCCATTCCAGATCAATCAAATATGAAAAGCATTGGGTTTCTTCGTTTACCGAGTTTTTTTACGTAAAAGTTGGTAGATTTCGGGGTTAGTTGATACGGGTGCTTAATCATTGTAGCTTTGTAAGAAATAAATGAACTGTTGTTACTGCTGGACGCTGTATAATAACTACTACTTGGATTTGGCTTTAAATGAACGATAACATTTATGGTATGTTTGAGATATGTACCGCCGATTGGTCTAGATATCATTCCATTGCTAGAGTAATTGCAGTGCCCCGTGGCTACTATCGTTACTTTATGTTTAACACACGTTTGATATAATGCGCTCAAAACTTTTTTTAGTGTGTTACTGTCTTGGTTTTTATCAGCTCTCTCATTATTAAGAAAGAACTTGGTTAGACTTCTTATTGCAACTAGTTTAATGTCGGAATTTGATTCTATCTTATCAGCTATTTCTTGTGCAATTATTACTTGGTGTTCCAAGTTATAAGCCGTTTGAACATATAGATTCTTGAATACTAATTTTGGCTCTATACCAGCGTACTTGGAAATGACCGCTATTTTTTCTGGATTTAGAATTTGATGCTTGTTTTTATCAGTAGAATAGTCGATGTTATTAAAAAACACAGCCACAGATTCAAAGCCACGCTTTTTACTGTTCTTTGGTAATATACCGCCAACTAGCAATCTGTTTAGCAAAGAATCTAGAATTATTTGATTCTCGGGCGTGCTATAAAATAAATAGAATAAGCTTTCTTGCATTCTGTCTATTAGCCAATCGATTTCTGCTGAACCGGTTGACATCTTTTCTATATTATCATGTTGAGATAACAGATCCAAAGCGGATTGCATTTCAAATGAATAAGCTTGACACGAAGTAGTCTCGCTGATAGATTGTGACATTGTTTTCACTCTTTATTATGAAACATGAACTTGATTTGGAAAGAACCATAATTCATCATGAACAAACATTATCGAGCCCCTAGCATGCACATTTCTGCCGTAGAGCTTCTGTCTCGTTTCTTCTAGTATCTGTCGTTGGAGACTGTCTCTATCGTTAGCTCTTCGTATCTCACTGATCTGCTGTATTTTTATGTTATCCCCGATTTTCAGATCTTTTACTGCTTTTTTGACTACATCGTACATTGTCGGAATAAGTCTTGACTCTTTATAGTCTATGAATTTTTGAACCGATGCTGGAATATATAATGAATCAGCCCCAAAATAACAGACGCTCGCGGGGTAAGTAAACGTATTTTCAGAATTCAACATCTTAATTTTTAAGAGTGGAATTTCATCTGGCGAGATGTCTATGTCATAAACTTGTTTCCAGAATTCAACGAGATTTCTGTTATCGTATTCGGACACTAATTGATCGCTTGCTTTTCTTGATATTACTTCAGTTATGCTTCCAAAGTGTCCAGTTGGTGCTACTACGACTTTACTTCTAAAGTTTAATAACATACGGATAACTGCGTTAGCTGAAGCTCCACGCTCTCTTCGTAATTTGATATAATCAAGCACACTTTCTCGCACATAAGCATGCGGATTTAGTTCTATAACTAGCTGCTGGTGCTGTCGATGCTGTTGATGCGTGTCGATTCTAATGTCTGCAGAGAATCCCAAGTAAAGTTTAGCTCTTTCACATCTATAGAGAGATACGGGATCTTCCAGTAAGTAGATTCCGTGTCTCATTCTTCTTTCTGTAATACTTTGGATATTCATGGAAATGGCCCGCTCAATTAATCTTCTAATAATCTTGATGTCTTGTATAGAATCAGTTCCATTGGCATCAAGCCGTCTTACGTTTAGTTCTGCAAACTTGCTTTTCAATTCGTTATCACTCGTTGGGAAGTAAACAAGATTTCTACCGTCAGATACGATGAGCTTATCAGATCTTGTATAAAATGAAGAAGATACATTCTCGGGCAAAACTACTTCCATAATATCGAAACTAGATGGTACTTGTAGATTCACCACCGATATTGAATTATTCATTGGCCGACTTTCATATTCTTGACTTTGACTTAATGAAGCATGCAAGATAAGCTGACCCAAATTCTTTTGCAACATATTCGCCGCGATATCTCTCGTCAAGATCGTCTTTATGGCACCAGATCCATCGTAGAGTCTGCATGAAATTCTTAAATCCCAATGCCATCCCCTGCCACACTGTTTGGGACAGATGGTATTATCGTAGTAAATTAAAGATCGACATTTGTTACAACGTTTGACCAAACCAGACGTACTATGTATTGTGGTAATTGTTCCATTCAAGTATAGATTTCTGACTGGACGATTAATAGCACCAATCTTTGGAATCCATGTAAATTCACGGTTATCTTCAGCATCTTTTGGATCTATCTTAGTATGCTCTGTTATTACCAACAAAAGAGACTTGTCTAGAAATTCGTGAACATACGCAGTATGGAATCTGTATACAGAATCACGGATAAGTGGATATGCCACTCTATGACTGACAAATGGCACTTTAAATTTTGAATCTTCCACTAAGCCAGTGAAAACAACTTTTTCTCCAAGAGCATCATGCTTTTCAACTGTCTTGAGATAAACTATTCTTGCTAGCGTCGATACGTACTTGCCGGGCTCAAGTTCAGATAGTGTGACTAATGGAATGGGTTCATGAAGTGACGGCGCCTCTGTTGCCGTTCAGCCAACGTTTCTCGCCCGGAGAACTCTACTCTATGAAGACTTATTATACTATCTACAATTACTAATTTGGCATTATATTGCTCTATAGATCTGCCCAGATTATTAATAATGAGCTCCAGCTCTAAAC
>JBKPHJ010000064.1:0-2734 GCA_046729835.1 Thermoproteota archaeon | reverse complement strand
GATTGGATGAACTATCAACCACAAATACAACCGCAACTGCTATGAATGGCCATGGAAACAGCACTTTAGATGGTGGAATTTTAGGCCATAGATATCCTTTGAATCTTTATTATGCGTACGGTGTTCGAAATAGCTTCGGAATAGATTTTGATCCTGTCTCAGGAGATCTATGGGATACAGAAAATGGCCCCGCTTATGGAGATGAGATCAACCTTGTCAAACCAGGATTTAATAGTGGATATACACCTGTTCAAGGTATATGGACGCAAGGAGTAGACCCAGATTCACCTGCATCTAGCTGGAATATATCAACGATAAGACCCGCAGGACTTGTGGATTTTGGCGGAAAGGGGAACTATAGTCCCCCTGAATTCGTCTGGGTGGATCCTGTCGGGGTTAGTGCAATAAAATTTTTTGATTCCGATAAATATGGAGACCATTACAAAGATGACATCTTTGTTGCAGACGTCCACAACGGGAATATTTATCGCCTTCAACTTAATGAACAACGTACAGAAATCCTGCTTTCGGGCATGCTCAGAGACAAGGTAGCTGATAATTCGACAGAACTAAAAGGTATTCTATTTGGTGAAGGATTTGGAGGCATTACTGATCTAGAAGTTGGACCAGATGGATATCTGTACGTTGTTTCAATTGGTCAGGGAAAAATATTCAGAATTACTCCTCAACGTCTTATCCCCCCAAGTGGATATGACTAGAGTCATCGAATGGATTGAAGTTAATAGGTACCAGATCCACAGAATCACACATATCATGAATTGATTTTCACAGCCAAAGTGTTAGAGCTAACTGAAAGACTCATCTTCATAACCTATCAATCTGTTTGAATTTTTTCATAATTCGGATGATCCCAAGGGTGGTAACTGGTCGAAGGATAGTCATTGGTGAATAAAATGACAAGAGATGGAATATATGCTAGCATAATGATATCGTCAAAAAACGACAAATCCAAATTGTAGTTCGAATACGCTCAAATGTAAACCACCATCTGGATCACAACATAAGGTTGCAGTCTCAGTACTTCGTACGGTCTGCGTTAGTATACAATACGCGTCAAGTTACAAAAATACACACTAGATGCAAGATTATTTATATACAAAGTAACAAAAGTGAAAGCCATCCTATGCACAATTCCTTTTCTCCGTGGCAACTCAAAAGGATGCTAACGAGATTCTTCTTAACCTTAGGCATAGTAATCCTGATTGCCAACTCTATTGTAGTATCGTTACTGTCATATTTTCCCAGCGCATATTATTCCATTACTCTGATTGCCCTCAACTTCAGTGCATGTGTTGCAAGCAGTTTGGGCGTTGTTACAGTATGGCGATATGGTGTCTGTGGAATCCATGGTCGATCGTTACTGTTTCTCACGCTGGGAATAATATCATGGTTTGTAGCGGACTTGACACTAGTGTATGGGCACTTTATTTTACATAAAGAAGAAGAACAGTCGCTAGTAGTCTCCTTTGCAGACTTTTACTGGGTTGTCGGATACGTGTTCTTCTCTTTGCATCTTTTCACTGCCCTTAGACTAATACATCGGATTCAAATTCATACTTTAAGCGTGATCATAGTCATCGTGGTCTCTGCATCAGTAATCGCCTATAATATCATACTTTCATCAGAATTCTTTATAGGGGGACAAGAAAGAATGATCGGAGAAACCCGAACAGGCTTGGCTGATCTCGCATTATCAATTTTGTACCCTGCTTTAGACTTGACTTTAGTCGTACCCTCTATCATTATCCTCACTGCCAATCGTAAAGACTATTACAATTCTATACCGTGGATTCTTTCTTCGCTTTCACTCTTCACAAATGCAGTTGCAGATAACGGATTTGTGCATCAATTCTTGCAAGGCAACATTAAAGAGATGTGGATATGGGATCTATTTTTTGTAACAGACTACATCATTCTATCTGGAGCATTCTATTGGTATAACAAATTTCACCATGCTATGGAAATAGAGTGATAGCAATTCGCGTTCCTCTGCGAAGAAACTACAATATCAAGTGTGATGTGATGTGACCGATGCCATGAAGGTGCTAAAATGATCTTCCGAATAGAGACCAGAGGTTTAAACAAAGCTTTTGTGTATTGACCCATAATTGTTACGCAGGCTGTTCTTCAACCAATTTGATAACAAGATCAGACCTTATCATGAATCCGACTTTTGTCCCAGGTATTTTTGGATATCCAGGGGGCTAGAACGCTTGTGAATCCCTTACTTATGAAGTATCACCATAAGTGCGGTATCAATTGAGCCAGGATTTCTCAAAATTGACTTCTCCAATGCAATAGTCGTTGCAAGAGGCAAAGTATCCAAACTCTCCATATCCTAGAATTAGAAGATAGAAAGCTGCTAATACGGGTGCCTTCATGAAACTATCGACTACTTCAGATACAGTAGCGAGGACAATTGTTGAGACTTTAACAACCAAGACCCCGAATCTATGGTATTTTGTGAGCAAAGATGTCGAGGAATGGAAGGCCTCTAGTAAAACCAAGAGCGAAGATAAATTTTATGACTTGAAGAATTTCGGAAAGAAAATGGTTAGGACCAGCGAATATTTTGCCCAACGAAGCTTCTGAACATAAACCGTATATCTGAGTGATCGATAAACCGTTTTACTAGTTTGAAACAGTCTACAAATATCGAGCAAAATGGCATCATTATTTAGTACCAATGTCTTTAATATAGCATAACACATAG
>JBKPHJ010000063.1:0-8067 GCA_046729835.1 Thermoproteota archaeon | reverse complement strand
TACTGTATACGTAACGGTGAATGGTATGCCACCTAGGGTATGGAATGCTACTTGGTCAGCTGCGAAGTTCAAAGAACCAGAATAATAGCTTGGTACTGTTGCTGCTCCATTAGCTGCCAATATCAGTGAGATCGCTGATTCTCCATTGCCAAATGGTGCTGTCACTGGTTTTCCATGAGCTGTATCTGGTGTTACACTGGTATCATAGTAGCTGCCGCTTAAAATAGACGGTTAACTACCATAATCGAACATCGTTCAACTAAATCAGTTTCTACCCGTTATAGTACATCTAGTCGCTTATTTGACCGTCTTTCGTGATGCCTAACGCCCGTTCTAGTACTGATGCTTTATCTTCTAAAAGTCGAGCTAATCTGTGGGAGTTATACTGATGTAGTCGGCAGCCGATGACTGGCCCAGCAATTAAACCGACTATGGTGGTGATAGCTGTCGTCGTGATACTAGATTTACTAAGCGTTCGCCGACCATAATTTACCAGAATCTCTCCGTTTATGGAATTAATAAATACGAACTTGGGTCTAAATAAACGTGCGGGTTCGGTGGGATGTGAGACAAATTTGACATATTGTTCGGATCCCTATTCGTAAGCCTAAAAACCGTCCATAATATTGACCATTAGTTCCCGGACTATCTATATATACACTTGGCAACTAGAGACTTCTTTATTATTCGAATCAACGATATGGATTTGACTCAAGTTACCGGTGAGATCAGCAGTTTTTAGACTTTTACAGTTGAATACGGAACCGTTTAAAGTGGTAAGCGTGAGATCAGCATTAGTCAAAATTGAATCACGAAGATCAGCATTTGTTAGATCGGCATTAAATAGAATTGCATCTGTTAAAGACGAATTGGTAACATCAGCATTAGTTAAAGTTGAACTAGTAAGATCAGCATCTATTAAAGCTGAACTAGTAAGATCAGCATCTGTTAGATCGGCATCGAGAAGATTGGCACTTGTTACATCGGCATAGGCAAGAAAAGCATTTGTGAGATTAGCATTTCTCAAGTTTGTATTTGACAGATCACCAGAAATTTGGGCATTGGTCAACACTGACTTCTCGAGATTTGTATTGGAAAGATTAGAATGTAATATTATTAATGACTGTAAGTCCACCCCGTTTTAGATCTTTATTAGAAAGATCTATTGACTCGAATACAATTTGTTGCTTGATTTGTTCTCTTTCATTGTTAAACTCTGAAATATTACCATTCTCCAAAAGATTTGCTAATTTGGTCGGAGTTATACTGCTGGAGTCGTTAAGCGTAAAGCCGACGATTGGAGCAGTAATGAGACCGACTATCGTGGTGACAGCTGTGGCAGCTGCAATTATTATTGCTATTATTAACATGAAACTTATCAACTCACAGCTGCTGGTTGGATTGCTTGTGTGGGCTGTGTGTGCTTGTGTGTGTGTGGCTGAGTATGTGTTGGTTGTATTGTTGACTGCGTGATTGGCTGTGATTGGGGTTGTGTTGCTGCTGCTGTCTGAGTCGGTTGAGTATTCATAACTACGAATGCTTGACAGAGTTGTTGAGTGTTACCAACTTGTGTACACCCCACAACGAAGCCATCAGAATATGCTTTCTGTCCATTTGGATAGAGTCCACACGCTTGATATTTGGCAGTATCAAACATCTGTTGTATCCCATTTGTACTACCGTCAAGTCTACAACTCGATACTTCGGCTGCATTTGCAGTTGCACTTGTGCTTGCGCTTGCGGTTGGATTAATGATTGTAGTCTTACTACTACTACTACTACTTGATCCGCCGCTGTTTTTGTCGTTGTCTTCCCGTATTACTGGCGGTAACCACTCGACACCATCTGGATACTCTAACACACCATCTGGATACTCTAATACACCATCGGGATGTTCTAACACACCATCTGGATACTCTAACACACCGTCTGGATACTCTACCGTAATGTCCACACCGCCTGGTTCTGGTGGACATTCTGCTTGTGTTGCAGCAGATGATCCGTCTGAGCATGTAACAAAACTTGATACTGGTTCTGGCTCTGGTGGACATTCTGCTTGTGTTGCAGCAGAAGATCCGTCTGAGCATGTAACAAGCGCTTCACTCTGCTCACATAATTCTTCTGTCTCCACAAGTGATCCATCTTCACATTCAACTAGTCCATCATCATTGTCGTTATCATCATCATCATTCTCATTATCATCGTCATCTTCTATTTCTCCCGGCCGGCCAGCGTCTTCCCAATCTTCTTGTGCTTGCTCTTCTTGTTCTTCCATACTTCCCTCATAATCACCTTCGACCCAACCATCATCTTCAGTCGTGGGCGATGCATATGTCGAAAGCTGATTGGATGTTACCATTGTTATTACCGCCACTGCCAAGCTAACCGTTGCAATCAGTTTAATTATGCTCATTTCTTGTTCACTCCCAACATGATACTTATCAACTCACATCTGATGGTTGTATTGTTTGTGTGGACTGTGTTAATGGCTGAGTTTGTGTTGGCTGTGTTGTTGACTGCGTGATTGGCTGTGTCTGCGGCTGTGTTGCTGCTGTCTGAGTCTGTTGAGTATTCATAACTACGAACGCTTGACAGAGTTGTTGTGTGTTACCGACTTGTGTACACCCCGCAATGAAGCCATCAGTGTATGCTATCTGAGCGTTTGGATAAAGTCCACATGCTTGATATCTAACTGGATTAAACTTTTGTTGTATTCCATGTGCGTTGCCGTCAAGTCTACAACTCGATACTTTGGCACCAATCAAGTTTACAGTTGCACTTGCACTACTTGATGATGAACTTGAACCCCCACCACTATTTTCGTTTGGTACGCACTTTCCATCTTCGAAATGAGTTCCTGGCCCGCAATAACATCCTGGTAGACCTGGATACAAATCACATGGATCTTGACATTCTGGTAGATCTGGATTCTCTGAACATGGATCGGTCTGTGGTTGACATTCTGGTAGATCTGGATTCTCTGAACATGGATCGGTCTGTGGTTCTGGTTCTAATGCACATGCATCTGGATCTTCTACACATGGATCTATTGGTTCTTCATCAATTGGTGGTAATTCTTCAATCGGTTCTTCGGTTAGTTGTTCTTCCGATTCTTCTGGTTCTGTTTGATCATCTTCTTCCGTCGTTCCCTCATTTGAAGAACCATCACCAGATTCAGATCCCTCATCGGAACCATCATCTGGGGAAGCGAACGCTAGATTACTTGGTATAATCATGGCCACTCCCATGATCATGACTAAGAGCGCTGTCAGTGTTCTCTTTGCTTTAGATTCGGTAATTACTGACATTAATATCCACTAATACCCATTATGGGGATTACATCTTAATAAAATAGAATGATTACAATGAATACATATGATGCAGCTGAATACACTTGATGCAGCTGTTGCAACTCGGTCTAAAAGAATTCATCTTACGGGTATGCTTACATATTCATTCATCTTCAAATTCATTGTCTGTCTGCTTTGATTGTATTATAGACTTCAATTGAGTGATGAGTTTATGTTAAGATAATAGTAGCGCCATGATGACGGGTTCGGCGGGAAACGGATGATCGTGGCTATTTATTGCTACTGCATATTTATAACAATCATTTAATAATTTAGTCATTACAGCTTTATTCCCGTCCGATGGAAGCTTCTCTATAAAGCCACGCCAGCTCTCGATTTCTCTAGTCAAGACATCTTCATCTGGAAATAGACTCATTGGTACGATCTCATCTCATAACTCTGTTTTGGCTGATTGAATGTCACTTTCACGTTGCTGATCTATCTCATTCCACCAATGGTGGTTTTTCTTGATATCAAACCCAATTAGTGACCGATTGAATCCAAATACCGATAATACTGCTTCTGCTGAGTCGAGTAACATTTCAAGATATCTCTCTTTGTCATAATTCTTAGAAGAGATTAGTCTGGCCGGGGTTATTCTATACAATGGATCAGCATGACTTGCATCAGTATGGACGTACTGGATATTATCTCCGCGGCTAGTAATCACTCCAGAAATATTTAATCTAATTGCAGCGGCTACATGCGGGAATAGACTTCTGTACTTCTCGATATTTTGTTTTAGTAACTTGGAGATAACTAGATCTGTTATTTGGACTTCCCCATTCATCAGTTTATCAATACTTTCAGTGAGATACATGAGAGCATTCTCATAGCCAGTTGTCAGAACTTCTTCAGATGTATTGCAATTAAACAACTTCGAGAGTAGAGTCTTTTGAAACTGTTTAATGAATGACGGCGAATCATGTCTTCGTGTTTCGATTCCACGGGTAACCAACTGGTTTTCATATGTAAATCCGAAATAGTGCTTACGAGCTTCCAGCTTATCATCTGCTTCTATGTATAATAGCACCAAAAACTTGTAGTGGAATTTGAGAGTCATCTTCAACCCGGTTTCTCTAATAAGTTCATTCATTATCTTTTCAAAGTCTTCTCTTGTTGCGTCTGTTCTCTTTAGAAAGACTGCATCCGTTTCTGCATAAATCAACTCAAACCCAGCTCTCTGCACGATATCTTTTGTCTTTAAAAGAATCTCTCTGGAGAGCTTGTTTATTTCTTCAAAGACTTGGACATTACTGTATCTGTTCCAAATAGAGCCGGACGTGCCATATAGACAAACAAGTATTTGTTTTAGTATATTTAATTGGGTTTCACAGTAAGAGTAAAGAATACTGTCGAGCTGTTGAGCTTTGAGAAGTTGTTTTAAGTATACGCGTCTTGCTACAAGTTCTTCTACAATAGATGGAAGTATGGCCAGCGCATGCTTATTTTCTGCGAAGTTGTCGTTCGATATATTTTCATAGCTAATGTTGTTTCTTGTAATTATATTTGCATATTCATCATTAAAATCAAGTACAGCAACATTTTCATGCAAACCAATCTCGGGAGAGATTATCATACCAGCTTTATACATATCAACAATATCTTCTAAAGTTCTAATCTGTTCGTAGTGTTTTGATACAGTCTTTAATCTTGTCGGAATAACAAAATCTCTCTGCAACAATTCGAATGTAATTCTGCTATCGATCAGTCTCATCATTCCGTACTTTAATGCTAATCTAAGCGGGAGATAACCGAATCTCGACTTTTCTACTAATTCAACAAGATCAATATCAGACATTGCATTGTGAGTATGAATGATGACTTTCTGCTTGAATGGTTCAATAAAACTTTTGTCATTATGAAAATCTCCACATAAGACGGTTATGTCCGGATCATTTTGAGAAATATATGAAACTAATACTGGATCCAATAAGCTGTTAACTGAAAGAGTTGTTGAAGCTCGTCCATTAGTTCTAACAGAGAGCTTTAGTGGCTCATTCTTATTACTAGTAACTTCATTCAAGACTTCAATATACACAATGGAAAATGGGGGAATGGATATCTCTTGACTATCATCTATTTTCGATATCGATAGTAGTCTTGCTGGGTCGTCGTCGTCATATTCTATCTTGACTTTACTAGTTGGTGGAATTTTTAGTTGAGTATGTATGAATTGCATTACATTAGACAGATCGATGTTATACAATGGCTTCACTCGTGAGTCATGCCCCAATTTCTGAATAAGTATCTTGAAGTCTTGTCGGTCGTTGCTATCTAGACTTATTGCAATTAAACTTGTCTTGGTCTTATCTTGGAGATCAATGTATTTTTCTTCCCAAAATATTCGCTTTATTAGATGATTCATTTCTTGATAGCTGTCGGAATAGATCTTGGCCGGCTTGGTAAGATTTTGGCAATACATAGAAAAGATATTCTTGTAGTCTTTCTGTGAAACTGAAAACTTTGCCGTCTTGTAATTTTATGAGTAAATTAATGTCGCCAGTATTGTAGTCGTGTGAAACATCAAGAATCCAGCCCACTGCGGTTTGAGTAGCCATTTCTTGTTATTTTGGTATGTCGAGATCATTTGCGTTGGTTTTCAGTTTATCCATAATGATCTTTATAGTGTTCTCAAGTTCAGCTATTCTGTCCGACAGCTGCTTTATCTTCGTGTCTTTCTCTTTCAACTCTCTAGCCATAGTTTCCGTTAGTTTTCTGTTATGTACGGAAGCGATTAGATTTAACTTGTCATATACTGTTGGTAACGTAGAACTACCCATAGCAGCTTGTTCTCTGTTCCAAGCATCTCTTAGTATTAAATCGAACGCACTTTTGTGACCAAGATTCACTATGGCAGCTTGTAGCTCTGATTTTAGCTCAGATATTGTTTCTTCATAGAGCTGTCTAAAACTTGGGGTTATTCTACCCATGCCAGATCAATCAAAAATGAATAACATTGGATTTCTTCGCTTGCCGAGCTTCTTAGCATAAAAGTTGGTGGATTTTGGAGTCATTTGATATGGGTGTTTAATCATTGTTGCTTTGTACGGAATGGACGATGAACCGCCAGCATTACGAGACGATGCATAATAATTGTTACTTGGAATTGGCTTTAAATGTACAATAACATTTACAAGATGTCTAAGATACGACCCGCCGATTGGTCTGAAGATCATTCCGTTGTTGGAAGTATTACAGTGTCCGGTCGCTATGATCGTTACTTTATTTTTGGTACAAGCTTGATGCAATACGCTTAAGACTTTTTTTAATATGCTACTATCTTCGTTTCCATTAGCTCTCTCAATATTAAGAAAGAACTTGGTTAGATTTCTTATTGCAAGCAGTTTAATGTCGGAATTTGTTTCTATCTTATCAGCTATTTCTTGTGCAATTGTTACTTGGTGTTTCAAACTATAAGCTGTTTGAACATAAAGATTTTTGAATACAATCTTTGGTTCGATTCCAGCATATTTGGAAGTAACAGCTATCTTCTCTGGGTTTAGAATTTGATGTTTATTCTTGTCAGCGCGATAATCAATATTATTAAAAAGCACAGCCATAGATTCAAAGCCACGCTTCTTACCGTTCTTTGGTAAAATGCAACCAACTAGCAATCTATTTAGTAAAGAATCAAGAATTATTTGATTCTCGGGCGTGCTGTAAAATAAATAGAATAAGTTCTCTTGAATTCCATCTATTAGCCAATCAATTTCTGCTGAACCAGTAGACATTTTTTGTATACTCTCATGTTGAGATAATAGCTGTAGAGCTGATTGCATTTCAAACGCAGAAATTTGATCATTCATCGATAGTGATGACATTGCCTTCACTTTAAATTAAGAAATATGAATTTGATTCGGGAAAAACCATAATTCATCATGAACAAACATTATAGAGCCTCTTGCGTGCACATTTCTGCCATATAGCTTCTGTCTTGTTTCTTCTAGTATTTGTCTTTGCATGTTGTCTCTGTCATTAGCTCTTCGTATCTCACTGATCTGCTGTATTTGTATGTTATCCCCGATTTTGAGATCTTTTATTGCTTTATTTACTACGTCATACATTCTCGGAATGAGTCTTGATTCTTTATAGTCAATGAATTTTTGAACGGAAGCGGGAATATATAACGAATCAGCCCCGTAGTAACAAACACTTGCGGGGTAAGTGAATGTATTCTCTGAATTCAACATTTTGATCTTCAGCAGCGGGATTTCATCTGGCGAGATGTCTATATCATAAACTTGTTTCCAGAAGTCGACAAGATTTCTGTTGTCATGTTCGGATACTAATTGATCGCTTGCTTTTTTTGAAATTACTTCAACTATGCTTCCATAATGTCCGGTCGGGGCTACTATGACTTTACTTCTATAGTTTAGTAACATGCGGATTACTGCATTAGCCGAAGCTCCACGCTCTCTCCGTAATCTAACATAATCAAGTACACTTTTACGAACATATGCATGGGGGTTTGAGTTCTATAGCCAGCTGCTGTTGTTGATGATGATGCTGTTGATTAGTTTCAATTTTAATGTCCGCAGAGAACCCCAAGTATAACTTTGCTCGTTCACATCGGGAGAGATATGGGATCTTCCAGCAAGTAGATTCCGTATCTCATTCTTCTTTCTGTAATATTTTGGATACTTATCGAAATAGAACGCTCAATTAGTCTTCTAATGATCTTGATATCTTCTATAGAATCAGTTCCATTCCCATT
>JBKPHJ010000062.1:0-3425 GCA_046729835.1 Thermoproteota archaeon | reverse complement strand
TGGACCCCGAAGTAACCAGGTTATCATAATCAAATCGTCCCAAATCATCTCTGAGCTTTGTGACTCCTTCCTGGATTGTTTTATCGACTAGTTCAAAATCTCTCATTTAGAGTCATTTTGGACCCCGAAGCATCTAAAAGCACTAGAACACCTTGAACCATTTTGTGTTTATCTTGTTTTACCTCATAACTATAAAGTATGTGTTAGTCCACTAGATCCCTACACAACAATCATTACGAGTCCAAACTACAATATGAACAATTTCGGCCTAAATCTAGACTTACTTACTTCTCCGATTATGCTGTCGCCTTGATTGCTTCAGCCATCGTACAGCTATCTTTTACCCTTGTGCCCTCGATTCTATTTTTATCTAAGCTCCTGACTAACTAGGCCCCAATGGAAGTGACAAAAAGTGTGTGTAAATATATCTAGCAATGATATCTCAGAAATAATTGGTAGCTAATTGGAGTTTAGAAGCGATTGGCATATGATAAGAAGTATATTCAAATTTCATAATAGTTCGTTGTCTGAGCAGGAATAGCGCCCAAATCACTAATCTACAGAATGAGCTCCAAAACAGTTGCTTCTATGGTGAGAATTATTACTATCAATGTAATGGCGAGCGACATCTTAAAAGTATCCGAGGAACCCATATGTTTTGAGCTTGTTACAATAATTGTTGGGTCGATGCCCTGAAGGCGCGATTATAAAAACATATGAAAATGGTAGACATAGCTGTATACTGCACAAGATAAATTGTGACCGTAGTCCTAATGTTTCTTTTTGTAACGGTGAAGAGAGAACTGATGGAATAACTGTATGTGACAGACCTGATCATCCTGGCTACAAGTTCTGTAACAAAAATAACTAACATTTGAATCTGCTAAATTAGCAGTGTATATCATATGGCAGTTATCAACACTCGGGAGGAGGTACTAGCCCTGCTGTGGTGTTGTTTTATTCATCATTGCATTAGCTTACATCCTATTAATCAGAAATCTAACTTTCTGAAAAGTCTCACAGGAAATCTGTCTGCTGCAGCTGCAACTGGAGAGACAACGATGGCACACCAGAATGCTTCTCAGAGACCTAATTCACAAAAACTTGTTATAGTAATCGTTGCTATCAAAGTTACAACTTCTTTCAATATTTGAGTTTGAAGAATGCTTATTATTCAACGTCGTAATCACATCTAGTCTTTGATTAGTCCTAGGCCTTCCTACCACTCTTGAATGTTTTTTGCAAGTATTTCTCACAGCCGACAAAGATTGTGACCTCAGAACTTAAATCACGCATACCCACAAAACCAGATACTCTGATAATTCCAGTCTCGACTAATACACCAATTATTGTTGCAGATACAACTACAAAGACTAACCCATAAGAGGACAACAACGCTTCGTGGATGTGTGTAGGGCTGCCCTCTACATTAGTCATCGCGAAAAATTCATGAGGATATAGATAAGTTTAATCTATTGAATTTTGCGTCTAATATCTATCTATATAGTCATTGCTTTGCAGTCCTGCTCCTCTCCCTTTAGAAAGTCGGGATAACCGTTTATCCTACAGTCTTCAAATATTATCTACGTTATGACATTATGCTTCCTAATTTTCAGATTTTTGACTTCTCGAGATATAACGTAGACCTTGTGCAAAGATTTTTGCTACTTCCCGTCTGCGCTCCGTTACATGGTGAATCCACAATTTGCACAGGTATGCAGAGATCGATAGAAGATATCAAGGCGCTGATATCAATCATATAAGAGTGGAAGATATTGATCCTATAAGATTTAAAAAGTTTCTATTATAGAAAAATGCACTGTAGGATAGTCTTGTTGATCTTGATGTAAAGCGTAGGTATCTAGATAGGTAGACCTTTTGATTTGGCGTATTTGTAATGTGCAAAAAGCATATACTTAAGATCAAATATAAAAAAGAAATGTCACGTCCTATTAGAGGAACTATCCTATCACAGCATCTAGATTAGGACATCTGGAAGATAGTCTCGAACTTAGCTTCGAGATAAGACATGGTAGGCTTGTTATGTGTCTGTTTGTTTGTTTGTTGACTTTTTCTATGCTTGTTAATGCAGACAATAGATCTTCTATCCAAGAAATCTGGGTGACTCTGATAATACTCGTAACGTCCCATGATAGACGAGATCCGAATTCGAGTTTCAGACGCCCGCATCAAAATCGGGATGATGTGATTGTCCCCTAGACGGATCCCACCATATAATCAGCCGATACTTCAGATCGTTCTTTCAATGAATTTCTTTTTATATCTTCATCTTCTGTTTCAAATGACTAGTTTATGTTATAGTTAGATACAATTTCGTAATTCATCGACACCCTCTTTTTGTCCCATACATAGCTCTATTATATTAACAACAAGTCTTGGTTTACTTTTCATGAACTTAACAGGAAAAGCTATTCTTATTCCACTTCTCACAGGTGAGTGCGGTTATGATGATCCAACAATAAAAATGATGGCGATTTACGCATGATTATCTATTTGCCTTTTTAGTCCTTGCCCGTTCCTTAGCTTTCTTTATGACTTCAGCAGTCTGAGGGGCTGCTTCCCTCATTTCTTCCACAGTCTGCCTGAACGATTCTGTTGCTTCATTAGCAGCAGCAACGGTTTCGTCTATTGTCTTAGCCGTATCCCTGATCATTCCTCTTTCCTTCAGATCTCTAGAGATCTTGCTGATCTCCTTTGTAGTATCTCTCATTGTAATAGTTGCTTCATGGATGGCAGCTATCAACTCATCAATCGCCCCGCTCTCGCGTAGCGCTCGTACGGTATCTCTTACACCTGCAGAAACATCTCTTATGGTACTAGCAATATTCTTTATAGATTCTATCTTTTCGTTGATACTAGAGTCTACTCCTGCTATTGTTGTTGTTGTTGTTGTTGAAGCACTCGTATCTGTAGAACCAGCCATATCGCCTGTGTCATTTATTTCACTTATTTCTGCATCACTCTTGTCTGCTACATCGGTTTCCCTTACAGGTTCCTTTGGATATGTCATTTTCTATCAGTATTAAGACTATTACATTTATTTAAGATATCTCTAACTTCTAAGCCGGAGATTGTCGAGCGATTCAAGCACAGTCTTGCCTCACATAATAAACAGCTCTACTATCTTGATTCCCTAAAAGATTTATGCAATAGTCTAAAGCTGATAGAGACTTATGACGTCGAGGAACGACAGGATTATGTTGACGTCTTCCTAAGATTTTCCGCCCTGTTCTACTACAATGACAATAAGGCGGCTGGCGTGATGGGAGGTGAGCACTCAAGGTCCAAATGGAGAGGGTCCTGTTGATTTTTCGCCTTTTGATATTGTATCCTCCTGAGGTGGTGGACCAGATTCGCCAGTAATTGCAGTACATTACGGCTCTTCATCTACTGTTTCGTCACCA
>JBKPHJ010000061.1:0-8842 GCA_046729835.1 Thermoproteota archaeon | reverse complement strand
ACTCTGGAGCCAAGCTCTAGGACAAAGCATAGTAGGTAAATATACAGGAATTAATTTGCAGAGAATTCCGTTTGATGTGGCAAACTGGAAAGAATGGAAGGGATTATATCCAGAAAGTAAAGTACTCTCAAGGGATACAGGATCTAGTAGACCATATGGTGCAGATCCGTACGGAGGCTACTATACTAATTCAGAAGTACTCTTTCCAGTGTCAAATAAAGACGATAGGCTTGGACTAAAGGAAATCATTATAGGCCTAGAAAGTGATGGTCAATACAAAGCATACAAACTTCAAGACATCGAGAACATGAAAATAATCAATGATGAGGTCAACAACAGACCTATATCACTGTTCTCACCATTCCTCTTTATGGTAAGAGCATTTGATCCTGCCGTTGATGGCCAGGCTTTACAGTTCAAATACAATCCTCAGAATAATACCTTTGTAGACATAAAGAGTGGGAGTGAATGGAATTTTGAAGGAGTAGCGATTAATGGAATTATGAAAGGTAAACAACTTATCCGTATGCCATTCGATGAGGGATTTTGGTTTGAGTGGGTAGCATTTCACCCCAAGACAGAATTGTACTTTACCCAATAAGTGATGAGGGGGTATTGGATAAATCATCTAGATGATCTATATACACAAGATAGAGAGATTATTAGTATTGGACGATCCAATAACATGATCGCTGCCATTATAGGGATCTCTAGCACATTCACTCGTGATTTGAAAAATCTACACAATACTCTTTTCAGACTGTTTCTATATATATTTATCAGTGAAGTGGTCTATGAAGATGAAACAACAATATGAAAAAATCAGAATAGATTTCTCATTTAAAAGAGAAGTATTCTTTGTAGTAACTGGAGCGCTCATAGGCGCAATGTCTTTTGGTATTACGGAAACGGTATTTCAAGTATTGTTAGGTTTACCCTACTATCTCGTTTGGTTTGCATTCGGCCATGTTGCTGGTGTATTCACTCCTATTTCAGCATCCATAGTTGCCGGCGTTCTGATTCACGTATTAACGTCTATATCTATAGACGATGATGGTATTGATCTTAAGGATGTTACAGATAATGACCGTGATTATGATCAACCTAAAATTGTGTCTGTGGAACAATATGGAGCTGGCAAGTATCCAATACGTATAAGGGAGGGATATGATGCACCACCATTTCAAGATTCTTTATCAGCATTCAGATTTAAAGTAGCAGAAATTTTGACAAGATACTACAATATCGATACTACAAATCTAATCCATGAAGTTGCAAGTAACGGATAAATGGAAATTAACTTTAAACATAATACATTAACAAGATCCGCAGATAACGTACAAATATACAAAGATGTTGTAAGAAACACCGCAAAACAACATGATAAAGTGGCAAACTTTATGCCCAAACCAATATTTAACCAAGAGGATGTAAGAAGCACTAATGGCAATGATAATGGTTCAGGAATGCATACTAGTATTAGTCTATGGGACAGTTCAGGCAATAATAAGAACAATATCTTTTACAATGAAAACGATGACTACGCAGAGATAAGTCAAATTGCTAGATACTTCATTGGTGGCATTTTAGACCACGCATCTTCTTTAGCCGCATTTGTAACCCCAACTGTTAACTCTTATTATGGACTTATTCCTGGCTTTGAAGCGCCCATCTACGTTGCTTGGGCAAGAGGGACAGGTCTACTATCATAAGAGTACCAGTTGATGAAAAGAAGAATTATAACACAAAGCGTATTGAATTTAGAGAACCAGATCCATCTGCTAATCCATATCTAGCATTTTCTGCAATAGTCGCAGCAGGACTTGATGGTATCGAAAATAAGATAGAGCCTGGAAACCCAATCGATAAAAATGTGTATAAAATGTCTGATTTCGAGAGAAGTAAATTTGGAATAAAGTCTCTACCATCTACCTTGGAAGAATCATTGGGCGTGTTGAAGAGTGATTTGGACTATTTTAAGGCATGCTTTCACAATGACCTCATAGATACGTATCTTATACTCAAAGAAGAAGAGATAGCACAGATAGGAAAGGATAGATCGAAAGCTAGGCAGTTCATGTTCTATTACGATGTTTGAAGATGTTGAGTGATAAAAGTTGATGGTGAATTTTAGGAACTATTCTAGAAAACATGGCGCGATGCAAAGAGAAAATGGATGAAAGATAATGATATAATTGAACTAACTACGTTTGAGCTCGAAATACAACGCCTTATCATTTTGAATCTCGCAAAGGTATCAAATATACTTGTCAATAGATTCTCCACGCTATCAACGACTTTCTAAAACTTGGAGCGGCTTGGATAGGCTAGAACATTATTAGATTTTCAGAGAATATCAAATCATTGTCGAGTAAACGTCTCAGAAAAAAAGATAAACGCTTAAATTCAATATTATATTGACAGTCTAATTTGGGATTCAATCGCTTATCAGATGATATGCCAATTGAGATATCAGATTTTCTAAATGCAGGATTATCATTTTCCGAATCTCCTAGATACATCACGTTACTTTCTCTATAACTAGATCGGTTGTCGTGATTAATGCTGTGTGCATAGGTTCTCAATTGTGACAATTGACACATAACACATGATCAAAAGCAGACCCTTTATTACATTCAACGGCATAAACATCTAGAAATGGATGTGAAGAATATGTCTGGATAAATGGTCGTTGATTTGAAGTAAATGATGATGGCATATGTTTGTCAATCTGATGTTGAAGCAATGCTTTTAGAGATGGTTCTACACTTTCCTTGAATGATTTCCAGTTTTGTAGATGTCTATAATCAAATGTGAATCCAACCAAGGTGCGCTCAGATGTAAACTTCCGCTCAATAATGATATCTTTCCAATGCTTTGATACTTTCCCAACCATGCTTTTCAAGATTGCCGAGTTCTTTGTCAAGACCGCATTTCCTAGCGTTAAAGCTAAACTACGCATAATTATACAATCCAGATCGTTATGATCTGCCATATCATTATGTTCCTCGTGAATAATAGTCTCAATTCCTAGAATACAGGATAGTACCTTAGCAAACCTTCCTGTTGTTTCATGCAAAAAAATAAAATCCTTACTTGATACTATGCAGACAGGTATTCTCTTAGAAATCTTGCATAATGCCTTTTCTAGTTCCTCTGGTATCTTGTTACTACTATTATTACTCTTACTCAAACTACCGCCGTTTTGATTTCTTATTGAGGCAGTAGAACACAATGTTCCATCATAGTCTGATAAAATAGCAGAGATCTGCATTTTTCTTAATATTTATTTTATAAACACATACCCATATTTTTTGTGGGATTTAGAATGTTTGGAGTATATGGGAGGTAACTTCTTCTATTGTTGATTGGCTTATCAGGTGATTGCCTTTTTGTCATTTTTGGATGTTTTGCTTCTTCTCTTGTCATCCTGTTTCTAATGAATATTCTCTTTTTTGTTTCTTATACAAATCCTCGCTGCATATCCAAGGAAAATCAGGAACACCTACAACTTTGATTTTGCCGTCAATGATTGTAGTTGAAACGGCCTTTACATCAGTTTTCATCTTTTGCTTAACCTCTTCTGTCATATAATCCACATCATAGACTATCTGATTACAACCTTGACATTTACCTATCTGAATATCATATGTAATATGCTTGCACAAGAGACAGTTTGCAGAGAATATTTCGATCGCGTAGTGTTGTTTCATTGTGTTTTCAAATGTTATCAAGTAATTTAAATGGGTTGACTCTATTACATTAGAGAAGAGGCTATTGGTGTGACAGAACCGGTACCTCTATCAAAGAACATGAGAAGAGATAAGTGAGAGCCATTGAATGTAATGCAATAGTAAAGACCTTATGCTCTGATGCCACAAGAATTTGGACCAGCCTCAATATCATTTTGTTCTATCAGATCACAAGAGGTCATATGCTTGTTTATGGATGTTATTTTTTCATAGTTCATGGGTTGAGGAGATAAGCTAGCTGTCACAAATCTAACAAACTTGTCTTCTGGAACAGACAGTAAACCCATTCCTACTTTTATTGATTTTATTGTAGAAGAAACGGCTTTACTATGCTCAAAGCCAGCACTAAAATGAGCAGGAAGGATTATAGTTTCATCTGGTAGATTCAATATCTTTTGGTGATAACTTTTATAGAGGTTGCGCGTAAATTCTTCTGCTTTATCATGTAGATCTGGTCTTCCTATTCCATCGACAAATAATGTGTCTCCTGTGAACAGATAGATAGGAGACTTTTTACCATTCTTCTTCTCTGATTTGTAACCATTATCCGTTGTCTTGGTAACGTCATTAAGTTGAAGATTAAAACACATGCTGCCATTTGTATGGCCTGGAGTATGAATTGCGTCCAAGACAAGCTCATCTCCAACGGCTATCCTGTCACCCTCTTTAATTAGGTTGAGATTTATACCATAATCATTAGCATTTTTTATCAGGTACGGTTCTAATGAGCTGATGTATACTTTACTTCCATATTTTTTTGCAAATTTTGTTGCACCTGATAGATGGTCTGCGTGCATATGTGTCTCAATTAGTGTGGTGATTTTGAAGTCATTTTCATTTACGATCGCGTTAATGACATTATCCATTTCACATGTCGCATCTATAACTACTGCTTTTTTATCTGAAAGACTTACAACCATATAGCTCATACATCCTTTAGATACTCGTCTTATCTGCCAAATATTCACAGAAGAACTAGCATCAGTAATGGAGGCTACATCATATATGCTGTTCCAGCCATCTAAACCTCCTTCAATGGTCTTAACATCATAGCCTTTTTCAAAGAGTATTTTAGCAGCACTCATCGACCTATTTCCGTGTCCACAAAATGTGACAACTTGTTTATCTTTTGGAATCTGCTTTAACGTTTCAGGCGACGATAAAGTATCTATCGGAATTAGGGCAGTATCTTGGTATCGGTCATATGAAACTTTCCAAGATTCGTGTTCTTCAGGATTTCTTACATCCAAAATAAATATATCTTCACCACTGTCTATCTTTTTCTTTAGCTCCGCAGGTTTTATCTGAAGATTAGTATCACTCTTACTCTTATTATCTCCAGTCATCTTTCATCGTAATGTCATGACATGCCTAATCTATAGCTCGTAGACACTGACGTGTGTATATTACTTTCTGATTGTGACGCCAATCTTTTTTCTAGTTTCTCGCATAACTACAAGAACGAATATTCCAGAACCCAAGGATATCCACGCCACTGCCTGAATAGCAGTGTTTAAATTAAAGACGTCCGCAATGAAACCTATTCCAACAGCGCCAAATACAAATCCCAAATCTCTCCAGAACCTATAAACACCTAATGAGGTAGCCCTCCAGTGTGGATGTGCAATGTCACTTATTGCTGCAAGTAGAGTAGGATATACAAGGGCTGTTCCTACACCTAAAAGGGACATTCCAGTCATCAGCCCCAAATAGGAACTTCCAGATAATAATATTATCCAAATACCAGCTGCCTGAATAATCATGCCAGGGTAAATGAGTCTCTTTCTACCCACACTATCACTTAGTGGCCCCGTTGCAAGCTGTAAGATTCCCCATACCCCAGGATGTAATGCCTTTAGAAATGCAGTATCACTTACGCTTATTCCAAATGATACAAAATAGAGTGTAAATAAGCCCCATGTCACACCGAATATCAAATTGTTAACAAGCCCCGCTTGACTAGCTGCTAATAGAGAACGATTCCTCCAAGATGTTTCGAAGAATACCTGCTTAAAGCTTAGATTGCTTTCGGTTATTAAGTTATAATCTATTATTGCTTCTCTTTTCTCTTCTGTCAGCTCTTTTCTTGATTTTGTACTTTCTTTTCCTTCTTCTTGCTTCTGCTGTTCTCTTTTGACTTGCTCTTCCTTCTCTTGTTGTAATTCTAGTTCGGTAAATCTCGAAGTGTCTTTAACTAGGACTATAGAAATCATTAAACCCAACAACGAAAAAGCAATTCCTAAATAGAATGGATAGGGTTTCAGGCCATAAGCTGCTGCTATATAGCCTGTTACAAAACCTACTAAGGCAACAGCAATGTAGCCTGCAAATTCATTCAGTCCCAGAGCTAGTCCTCTTTTTTCTTTTCCAACCAAATCAATTTTCATATTAACGGTCATTGACCATGCTAGACCTTGGTTTACTCCTAACATTACATTCGCAAACAAAATCCAGTTCCAACTAGGCGAAAAGAGTAAAATGAAAGGTACAGGTACACCAAATAACCATCCTAAAACTAAAACCTTTTTCCTATTCCACCTATCAGATAGATTACCAGCAAAGAGATTGAGGATAGCCTTAACTATTCCAAAGCTAGCAATGAAAGATAAGATTAGAGTGTTAGACTCTAACCCAAATTCCTCTTTTCCCAGGAGTGGAACGACTGTCTGTTCTAAACCAATCATAGCACCTACAAAGGCATTTACTATTATCAAAAGCAGAAACTGATTGATGTTTGTTTTTAGACCTAATCTTATGGTTGGACTCTTATCTACGTCTTTATCTCTGTTGCTTTTGCCATCATTCAATATGCATAATCGAACCGCAGAAAAGTCTTGTCAGTTGTTTCTATTTATTGTTATTATTTAGATTCAAACTGTATGTCGCAATTCAAACACAAATGCAAAAAGACTACAGCATACGTAGAAGGATAACCATGTTCCGGAATCACTTTATGTGAAGGTATACAAACTTAGTATGACGCTACGGAGAAAGTTCCGTAAGTAATAAAGCTATGATTGAACAAGAATGATCCAAGTTAGCAGTATGCAACAACCTCTTAACCCAAGCATGGAGGACTGCAACAAGTGAGCTTGTCTATGCAACAACAAGTAGAATGGCGAAGAGCCAAGATATTGGAGCTAATGAGCAAAGGAGAAACCAATCAATCCGAAATAGCAGGAATACTACAGGTAGATCGATCTATAGTATGCAGAGATGTTGCTTATTTGAGGCAGCAGGCAAAGGAGAACGTCGTCAGATATGTAGATGAAAGGCTGCCTGAAGAATACGAGAAATGTCCTGTTGGATTAAACAGCATTCTGAAAGAAGCGTGGAGTATGTCACAGACCGATGACAGTATAAAGAGTGACAAGATAAAGGCCTTAGCATTAGCAAAAGAATGTTATGCGATGAAGCTAGAATTGCTTACTAAAGTCACAGTAGTAAATGATGCCAGGTTTGTATCTTCACATATTGCATCTACAATAGAAAAGTCTAACTCTGATGAAAGAGTTACTGTAGATGAGGAAGTCTATAATAACGATGACATTCAAGGATCTGAGGAAGATCGTAGCCACGAGCAGCAATCAGCGACAACAACGACAACAACTCTATTTTCTAGTAGTAGAGAGTAAAACAATTCCTGGTATAAATCTACTGCTAAAAGGAGTGTGACAAGTATGACAGTGTAACGCGGTGATCTATGGGTGTAGAGCAGAAAAATATAAAAAGAATAATGAACATTAATAATGATAGTAGTAGCAAGCGGCAAGCGACTTCGGGGCCAATAAAATTTCTGTTACAATATCAATACACGCCCGTCATACCGTCACACCTGTCATACAGATTACCTATCATTTTCAGTGAGGTTCGGATCCTCCTTGTTGTCGATAACAACCATATATTATATCCATCGTAAATAGAAACATTGCCATTTTGTTACCACTGACTTTGCCAAATCATACACAACACGTTGTGACCAAATGGATCTACCTGGAAGTCGGTGCCGAGCGGTGATGGCGTGACGACTAGGGATATATGTGCCATTAATGTATCATAAAGGCCTATTGATAAGGAATTATGCACACTGAGATGATCTCTTACTGGAGTCGAACGCTTGGTGCATAGAGGTGTTCCATTAGCTCTTGTCTTGAAATATGATGTGTAGCAGTATCCCATTCGTTATTAAACATCAAAGATAAACGGAATGCGTCGAAGAAATCATCATGTGAGGTAGCATCCTTGCCTAGGCGGCCATCTCCTTTCTCTGCCGCAGTCCTTAACCGTCTCCTTCTTCTTACGACTTAAATACATGTCTAATTGTCTAGTGTATCATGGTATTAGGAGAACTAATTGAAGATGAAAGTGGTAAGATAACAGGCCAAAGAGTTTTAGATGTCGAAGGCCCTAAGATAGAAAGTTCCTTTACAATGGCTGGAAAATACAAAGGAATAGAGGCCATAGATATCGGAACATATTGTGCTGTTATGAGAGAAGGAGTAATGTATGCGGATGTACAAGGAGTAATAACAGCCAAAGATGGACAGGGAATGGCAACTTATACGGCTCAAGCAATAGGAAGATTCACAAGTCCAGGAAAAGTAAGATTCCACGGATCAGTGTTCTATCGTACAACTCCAACAGGTGGAGGAAACCTATCATTCCTTAATAACGCGGTTGGTGTTTGTGAATACGAAGGGGACGAACAAGGGAACTGCTCGGTTAAAGTGTGGGAATGGAAGTAGTAATGAATCCTGCTACCCGTTCTAAACTGACTAAAGATAGGGTATAAAAGTTAGATACTGCTAATGCCAAAACATAAGGGATAATCTGAATGCGTCGAAACAGTCATTGTATGAATTACGTCATATAGTGTATTAAAAAACATCAAAAGGAAGCCTTTGTTTGAAGACTAGAATGCTAGGAAAAAATGGACCAAAGGTTTCCCAGGTAGGACTGGGATGTATGGGGATGTCGGATCTCTATGGTAGCAAAGAGACCAGAGATGACAAAGAAAGTCTAGCAACCATCAACTTAGCAGTAGAAGAAGGTATAAACTTCTTTGATACAGCCGATTATTATGGGATGGG
>JBKPHJ010000060.1:0-7228 GCA_046729835.1 Thermoproteota archaeon | reverse complement strand
GTATGCAACTCTAATGATTACTGGATAACCTATCCGCTTAGCAATTAGTAGAGAATCTTCAACAGAATTCGAAGAGGCGCTCTCAAGGACAGGTAGACCACATTCAGTCATTGCATTTTTAAAAAGCTGTCTGTCCTCTGTGATTCGTATACCCTCGATCTGTGTCCCTAGGACTTTTATACCATATTTTTTCAAGACTCCTTCCTTCTCTAGAGCAACACCACAGTTTAATGCGGTCTGCCCTCCGAAGCCCAACATTATCGAATCTGGACGTTCCTTTTCAATTATTTGCCTAACATATTGGGTTGTAACCGGCAAGAGATAAACCCGATCGGCGAATCTGCTATCGGTTTGGATCGTCGCAATGTTTGGATTGATGAGTATGCTTTCTACGTTATCTTCCTTCAGCGCTTTGAGGCATTGAGAACCAGAGTAATCGAACTGGCGGTCTTCGATATTTCGAAGGACTTTCGCCTGCCTCTCCGATCTTAATTGCCCCGCTTCCGAGAACTATAACCTTCCTTATACTTTCATCTTTTCCCAACTCTCCTGTCCTCCGTAATTCCGCTTATGCCGAAAAAATCATCATATAGCCACTTGCTCAGATCTCGAAGAAATGAAATGCTTCTTAACAGTTCCCTTCGCAACTCGGATTCTAGTTCGTGAATTGTTACATATTACTGTATTCCCGGATTCAAAGATTGAGATATATTTGCAGATTCAGTAGTACTCATTTCTTCGGATCGCACTGACAAACCCTCCATTGTTAATGTGCCTTATGCTATCTACGACTACATAAAATTTGACAATTTCTTTGCAACTACGATCAACAAACGTAGCTAAGGAGAGAAAAGTGGTGGTATTCATCACAATGACGTAAAGGTAAATTTGCATCTCAAATTCGTGGCTTCGCCACTATACTCACGGCGTCCCCATGGCTTCAGGTGATACGAGTACGTGTCCGAGAATAATGGTTCAAGATCATGTCTTTAAATCTCTCAAAAACAAAAATGCAATCATATGGGCCTGGGGATGCCTCAGGATGAAATTGAACTGCGATGATAGGCTTAGATTCATGTTGTATACCTTCTATGGTATCGTCATCCGGGTTGTAAAACCAAATCTTGAAATCTGTCTTCTCTAAACTTGAAGTTTCTATTCCGTACCCGTGGTTCTGGCTAGTTATGTACGTAGTATTATCATTAACATCTATACACGGTTTATTTTGACCTCTATGGCCATACTTTAACTTGTAAGTATCTGCCCCAGCCGCGAGAGCAAGAATTTGGTTCCCTAGACATATTCCCAACGTAGGAATCGATTCCTGGATTAGCTTTTTCGCTGTACTAATTGTAGCTCCGCAAACCTTCGGATCTCCCGGTCCGTTACTAATAACCACACCTAGAGGTTCAAACGATTTGAGTAAGTCATACGAAGAATTCCATGGCAGCCTTACAACTCTGAAACCCAAGGCCAGGATATTGCGAATGATGCTAAACTTCGTCCCTGTATCTAATAGAGCGATCGTTCCTGGTTCAGAGCTTTTAGGAAGTGTTCCAGTTGGAAGATAAAATTCAGGTTTGCTAATTGAAACCTCAGGCATGAAGTTTTTTAGATCGTAATTAGACTGATCGAGCTGATCCCTGAGCTTTGCCTTTTGTGACCTAATTGCTTGTCCTTTTGAGTTGTTCTCCATCCGAAATGTACCAAATTTTTTGGTCGGTGACAAGCCACGTGCTAATGATACACTCATCGCTCCCATCATTACTCCGCGAACTCGAAGTCGTTTTGTTAGCTCGCGTGTGTCAAATCCATAGATTCCAGGAATTTTTTGTTCATATAACCATTGGTCGAGGTTCTTGATACAACTCCAATGGCTTGCAGTGGTAGACAGATCATGGACTAGTAGGCCTCTTACTTGGATCGATAGTGATTCGAAGAATCTCGGCAATCCGAATTGATCCCTCATTTGCATATCGGGCACTCCATAGTTTCCAACTAGAGGATATGTCAAGCACAAAATTTGACCTCTGTATGAAGGATCGGTAAGAGTCTCAGTATATCCTACCATACCCGTGTTAAAAACTACCTCTCCTGAGACATCAGAGGGATAACCGAAACCAAAACCTTCTATCAACGGTCCTTCTTCTAGCATAAGACGCCCGATAAGTTGGGAATTCGTTCAAGCCACTCCTGAAATTTTTGAACCGTATAAGCACTTTTAACCGATGGAATTTAAGTTTTTCGAGTAGATCGATCGATGAGCTTTGAAGTGAATTGCAAATCTTAAGATCACGTGCACAAGAAGTAGCATAATCATGATAAAGTATGAACTTT
The DNA here is from genome assembly GCA_046729835.1 of Thermoproteota archaeon. Lineage (GTDB taxonomy): Archaea > Thermoproteota > Nitrososphaeria > Nitrososphaerales > Nitrososphaeraceae > TH5896. The sequence continues at coordinate 4,891 of JBKPHJ010000060.1, read as the reverse complement.
TACTCTATTGATAGCCTGTTTATACCTCCAGATAAAACTTTTCAGGTTTCGCACAGAGACGTTTATGTTAAAATGGCTTGAAAATCACCTATATTGTATGCAGGGAGACAGAAGCCAATTACCTTGGTCCAGGACTGTCATTATAAGCCTGAATATCGCTACCGGTTTGTCTTCGACCTCAACCCAATGACTTGTCCGTGACGGAGTAAGTCGGAGGTCTTCATAACGATGGCACGGTGGGATGGAAAAAGGAGATTTGGCATACTAGAGGATATTCAGAAAAGCGGGCGGCCAGTCACGTCACAGAATCGATATTAAATTGGTCGACCGGATGGCAGGTGATCAACAACGACATACCTCGGGACAATGAGACTGGGGTAAAATTGGAATCGCTTCTGGATGATACTGATAACTATTCTTGGAAATGGTCAGTGATCCAATAGACAGTGGAGGGTGGCATATCAAAAGTCCGGTTAGGGAGTTTTTGGGTGCAGGGAGCAAAAGAGAAAGAGACTGGGGCTGGCCCATTTATCTTATTCAGGACTGACAATCTAATTCTAGAATTTCAGCATCATGGAGATCTCGACCAGTATCCAGTTACTTAAAAAACAGGAATGCCTCTTTCACCCACATTGGACTTCAAGTTGGTACAAGTACTATGATTATTAAGTCCTCAAAGATATACAGGATATGGCAAAGATACTCTCCACCAGCTGTTCGATCCTAATCCTTCCTCAGTTTTTTTGCGGCTTCTAAGATTATTTTTGCTACATCGCGCTCTATGCCTAGTGATGAAGCCAGGTGATCAACATCAGAGGAGATAATAGAATCAAAAGTAAATCCGGATGTTGTTAACAACTCTTTGAGCCCATCGGGAATCTCTAGCTCCTGAATTGTATAGTCCATAACAAAGGTAATTTTGCACATATTAATATACTCTTCTAGTAGGTTTGGGCTCACATCGAGTACTTCTCACAAATATGTAGGTTGGATAAGACTTTTGATACCGCATGACATGCAAAGTCCATTGGTGCGGCGATATGAAGTAGAGATGTGACAGAACTCAAAGATGGACTCCAAGCACCCCATATCTGTCAACGAAGTTAATGAATTCTTAGTGCCAACAAAGAAAGTAAATTCATTTGATGTAAGATTTCTAAACCTTAAAATGTCTCAACCTATCTCGTATTTATCTCTCTATTGGGACACCTCAGACCGAAGACTTCGGTATGATTAACATCTTTCCATAGCGATTCATGCATTTACCGGAAACTTTACATGATGTGTGCAGATGAGGGATAATAAACGGCAAGGTTTAGATCTGAAAAAACTAGCGGTAGAGTAAATCCTAACAAAAAACCACTTAGGAAACGGGTAACAGGCCGCATAAAACTCCAACTCCTGCACCGACCATCAATGGAAATTGGACTATTGAACGTATTCTAAGGCGTAAACTTGAAGCAAAGAATTCGATCAGAAACCTGATTTCCTCTAGCAATATTACAATTGAGCAGAGGGTTTCTATAGAGCATCGGTTACTGACTATTTTAAGTGAATCTGAGTTCCTTTTTAGAGCTCATTGGATCCTTCAGAAAGGATGCTCAGATCAAAATACTCAAGGCGTATCGTATTATCTGAAATAAACATAGATGCCATCGATGAACTCTCTAGAGGATTAAGACGTCAATAAATGATGAACGACTAAATCTGCCGTTTAAATTTTCAAATATTGTAAGTATTAGATGAGTGCTTCATCTATACACAGATTTCATAGTGATTCAGAGGCTGATCATGATTCTTCAATTTGGTAGTCCAGTATGTTTTATTTATTCAGTTGAAGAATACCCTTGTTATAGTTTAGATCGAAGGTGATTGAACCCTCCGGAGGAAGGCTCGATCCATGAAAACTCAATCATCAGCCATCAGCCTGATATATTGATAGAATTGAGAGAATTATTTAATCTTGTTATTATTCCGTTTGGGGGTTCTTTGAGGTTTAGAAGTCATCGAGATGGTGATGTTAACCGAGGGAAAATGAGATTGAAATATGTACTTGACAAATCGAAAAATTTTGATGTACTATAAAAAAGCCTCCCAAATTTTCTCAGGAGATATTTTCTATGGGAACTACTGGGCATTTATACTACTATTCCCCTTTAAGAAGGCGATGGTATGTTTGTTAATTGATAGTATGGTTACAGCAGGTAATAACTTAAATAAATCCGTGTCAAATATCTGTTCCTTGTTACATAATAAGTTTGATAACAAAAGATCAGGGGGATTCCGAAATGGTAGGAAACGGATATAACTGAGCAGAAGACTCCTGCTGATTGCCTATTCAGAAATTATCTCTTGCTCATATTCTCCTATAGCGATCCGAATACGACTTAAACAGTATCAAACCAAAGGCAGCAATGTAAAAAAATAAACCTAGGAGAAGAGTATTGTTAAGGCCAAAAATCATCGATGATATAACTGTTAATACAGATCCGATGACCGAAGCAATGATATTAATGCCCCAAATCAAAGTGATACTATGATCGTCAAAGCCATCTGTACTTCCTAGAGGGACAGTCGCCGGGGAAGTAACATTATCTTCATAACTCAATGCCGATTCAAGTTCATCCATCTTTTTCCTCTTATAGCCAAGCGACATCCGAATGATGGATGGAAATTGAAATCCCATTAGAAACCCTAGAGGCACCAGAAAAATAACTGTAAGAGATATTCGCTCATAGATCGTTAGGACTATGCTTTTATAGATTACGTCATCAAGGTAAAAATAATATGTAACGGCTAATACGACAATAAGGGGTATAGATGTCAAAATAGCTCGGTCAGGCCTCACTTGAAATAACTTTCCGCTAGCGTACGAACCTAGACCCATGGCAACCAATATGGAGAATACTATAACGGTTAGTGACAAAACCGGTGTTCCAAGTGCCAATAAGAATTTCTGTATTAAGGTGATCTCGAAAAAAATGAAACCGAGGCCTATGCAAGTTGCGAAAAGCAGGTAATATCTACTCGAAGAAATGGTTCTAATCGTATCAATCTTATTTAATTTAGAGTAGTACAGGAGGAATAGAAAAAGTAGGGCAGATAAGATCAATACGGTAGTAAGTAGCGTTATTAGCTGTGGAGGTATCATTTCCTTGGCAAAGAAGAACGGTGAATCATCTGTGGGAGGAGGAAGCCCAAAAGTATTGATATTGCCTGTCTTCAATAAGGCAGTTTGGCTTGAATTACCTGATAGTATTTCATTATATTGGGGTTGAATATAGCTACCGGGCAAAACGATCATTCTCGCGTTTCTTTCGGTAGCCTTTTGCTTCACCTTCTCCAGTTCTTGGGGCGTAAATGCAGTACTTTTGATCATAACCAACACTGGATATATTCTTCCCTCACTATTGGGAAGAAAGTATAAGCCGGGCTTGTTTTCCACTGCAATTACTCTATTGAGGACATCTTGCATTTCGTTACCATTAGCATTCGTGATATTCGCATTGGTCGAATAACTAACTGTATGAAGATCATCTAAGCCCTCTCGCTGATCCTCCGAAACCGCTTGTAGGGATTTGTATATCAAAGCCATTAGCCGAGGCAGCTCTGTATTCCATCTTATCATAACTAGCATCCCATTATTCTCATCTAGATGTTCGAAATATTGTTTGAAGGCTTCGACAGTATAGAGGTAGTTTTCTGACAAAGCATAACCTCCCGCAAGTTGAGCCGCCCAAGAATCCACTAGCTTTACCATTATGAGGTCGAACTTCGAATTGCTGCCGCTTATATACCTCCTTCCCTCATCTATTACCAGATTCACATTGTTGTGATCATATAGATTTCCCGCCAAGGAGCCGAATTGTTTGGCAGCTTTTATAATCAATGGATTTAATTCAACCGCCGTAATGTTCTCTGATCCTCCTGCCAAAGATGTGAGGACATCTTCACCTCCGCCACTTCCGATAACCAGAGTAGAATTAGGTTCAGATATCTCGTACGGAAGAAAATCCATATACCCCTTTATCCATTCAAGATCTTGCGATGTTCCATTCCAGCGTATCACCGGGGTATCTGCGTCTGCATCTATTGCGATAGCAGCTAGAGCATGGGATCTGCCGGCTAAGTCTTGATTCGGATGCGTATTAGAATTGTTTATTTGGCGTGTAACATCGATTCGAGAAAATGAGTTCCACTCAGTAGAGAGATGCTCAAAATTTGTTTCATTGGAGAGCTGATAATACAAGCCCTTTTTGTCGCCAGGCTTGATCGTGATCAGGTTTGTATGGTAGGAGTTTAGAGTCAGCACCAAGGAAAAGACAAGTATCATTCCTGAGGTAATCGCTAGTAGTCTCATCAAGTGTCTTGTACTAGTACCATATCCGATGTCGCTTTCTGTCTTGTCCAGCTGATCATTTGCAGATAACCCCTTTCGATAACTGGGTACTAGTAGGTTTACCAAGCTCTGCTTAATGCTTGATGTGTTCAAAGCTTTTGTTTTTTGGTAACCTCTCCTTGGTAGTATGATAAAAATACCTAACAGGCAGGTCACAGCTACCAGTAAAGAGATGAAGATCAGCATGGATTCCGCGCCAAACTCTGTGATCACCGGGTCCAAAAGTATAGCAGCCGCTGCGGCTCCTATTAGATCAAAAAAATAGAGCCTGCTGATTTCTTTTGGTCTAGCATAAAATATGAGAGATATTGTGATGCCAGCAAAAAAGAAAGGCAATGATGACGCAAGATAGAAGAATTGTAGATAATTTACACTAGGTGGAATGAGATAACTGGTAACAAATAGAAACGTTGCAACTGATATCGCGAACCCTAGCGATGATTTTAGGACGAAAGCTGGTATATTCTCTCTGCGTAGTTTAGTCTTAATAAT
>JBKPHJ010000059.1:0-18557 GCA_046729835.1 Thermoproteota archaeon | reverse complement strand
TTATAGAAATCCTGGTTTATCAATCGCTGATATCATTAATGCAAGGTATGACGGTCATGCGTTCTATTTTCTTCAGCTCGAAGATGATAAAGAAATGGTTCAAGATTGTCTAAACAACCTGAAAAGAGAAAAAATTGTAAGAGAAATTAGGATACCAGCAGAAGATGAATCACGGTATAAACTTGTTGATCTTAAGTGGAAATCATTTGTCTTACACTGTTCCCAGTTGTTAGAGGACACAGTAATGATGGAACTTCATCTTAAATGGCAGAATCTTAGACGTCCTCGCCCTCTGGAGAGAATTTATTACGAATCATGTTGGGGTGACAGAGATGCCAATGTGCATTTGATCCGTGTCAATCAAAATTTTAGAGAAAATGAAGAAAAATCAAATGATAGGCATAAGCAAGAAATTAAGGACCTCCTATACAATATCGATTATAATCTCCATCAAGAATTCATAAATCTTGAATCGAAATACCTCGATTTAGCTAACAAGTGTTGCTCAGTCTATAACATGATAGCTGAAACGATATATCCAAAATTTCTTCGCATTGAGATAGAAAGAATAGTCAATAACCCTAAGAATAGGGGAAGAAAATATCATAGATTACAATGTACTCATTTCAATGACACTCTAACTTTCGGCAATTCTGTTCAAACCACGACTTACACCATTGATTAGCAATTAGAGCGAGTCATGCTTCATGCTTCATAAATTCCCTGTTCGATCAATCTCTTTGCTATCTCTTGCTTTCCTTCAGACTGCTGGATTGAACCAATGATTGTTATGAGATTCTCCATTTGTGACTGCATAGTGTTGAATCTTTCTTCAAGAGATCTGAACTTTGCATTCTCCTGTTCCTTTATTTCTTCATATCCTTCGGGGGTTAATGGATAGCTACATTTTGAACAGTATTTACAATCTACCGCATTTATGAAATTGCATCTAGGACATGAAAGGACTGAAGGACTTTTTCGTGATTCTGAATTTGAAATGATACCATTTTCTAGGAGAATCTTTTCCTTCAAATTGTTACCCATTCTCGCCTTGATATATCTGGAAGGTTGTTTCGAGTTCATAGACCATCGAACCTTCTTCTTAAGAGCATATTCAGGAAGATAATCTGAATCGTGTGAGATAGATGAATGTCTGAGGCAGTAAGGATTGAACCGTTTCGAATTAAGCAATACCTGTAGTCGTCCTCTTTCAGATTTATCAGTTATTGAACCTGTTTCGATCAATCGGCTTATTCGCAATCGAAGTTGATTCATCATAGTCCACAGTGCTTCGGGCTTGATTGGTGCACCATTATTTAGGCTATAGATCAGTCGTGCTTCTGGAGTATTTCGAAATGGATGTTCATTGAGCCAATCTCTGACATAGGGAAGCGAAAATGTGAGAAGAATTGGGCCAGATCCTGTTTTTGCTTGATGAGGAATTTCTCCTTCTCCATATCGCTCTCTTAATCTGATATGCTTTATTTGCAGTAATGTGATCTCATGATTTCTACCATTCAGATCCCAAAGTAGGGATAGTATCGCTTTATTTCGCTTTTGGGGTTCGTACTTGATAATTGTCTTCAGTTCCTCGATCTCCCAGATCTGGTATTCTCCGTAAGGACTTATTCTCTTTGTCCTCTTCTTTTCGATATTCACAAATGCTGGAGTCTGCCAATCAATCGACGACGATGACTGATCTTGACCCTGATCGAATTTGATTCTGTAATTGTGTAACCATCTAAAAAAGTGCTTAATACGGACAAGATAGTCATTCCATGTGGTAATCCAGCGGTTTTCAGGGTCATCAGAGTTCGATCTAGTTTTCGTATCAAGAAATTTAGTCACTTGGTCTTTAGTGGATATTTGGTAGAAAGTTGTCTCGGATGCTAGGAATTCGGCAAAAGCAATAATTGCTTTGAGGTTGTTATTCTGATGTCTTTCAGAGGTAGTATTGTCTTTCATATAAGAATGGAAATCCACTATTAACTGTGAATTCACAGAATTTGGCACCTTGTCGTAAATATGTCTGACTGTGGTGGAAAGAGTAGTAGGCATCAGTGCCACCTCCTATCCTTTCCGTTGTTCATCATAGTATATTCTATCAATACATCTAAGGTAGCCAGAAATATATGAACCCACGTAGTGGGTGGGCCCAAGGGGGTTTGAACCCCTGGCCGACCGGTTATGAGCCGGTCGCTCTACCAGGCTGAGCTATGGGCCCCCGAAAATTCCCTTAAGTTTATCGATATTAAAACGTTTGACCTAGTTTGTCTGCTAGTTACTTTTCGATAAATAGGTTTCACATACACCATCTAGCATATGATTCTGGCACACCAGAGACTTTGAGGCAGCATCTAGTATAGTTCGATGCAACGTTTCTGGCATAGAATACATTATAGAGCTCCAAAGCTCTGCATGTACGATGTCAACTTTTTGGTGAATTTTAAAATAGTTTAATGCCTTCTCGTTATTTATGCCAAAGTAATTCACTAGGCCTTCGATCTTTTTAGCACTTATCTCAGGCAGCTGCTTCTCGTAAGAGTAAAGTGTTGAGACTCCAGCTGCGAATGAACTCTGGGCAAGATTTATCATAGCTGAAACCGCATCTTTACCCTTATAGGAACATTCATACTGCAAAAGTTCATTTCGCGTTACCCCGATTGATTCTGCAAACGAAATCCAAGGATCTATGTGTTCATTCTCGTCCTCCAAATTGTGCTTTATCTTGGCGCTAATTTCATCTGTGCATCCGAATTCTGGGGCCATATTCTGAATGACCGCACCGACCAGCGAAGGGACGGCTTTAACTATTTCAAAATATTCTTTTGCATATCCACGCAAATCGTCGACTGAGAGTGAACCGTTAGACCACATCTGGTAGAATTTGTGCTTCAGCAGGCTTTTTTCCCGGATTTCGTTGTCCACCGACTCGATTAGTAGTGACACACTAAATCAATACCTGGATTCCTATAAAAAACCTATCTTCGGTACCGATATCCACTGACCTCTTAATAGATTAACCTTTCTTAAATGAGAAATTGTAGAGCCAGGAAACGATTTTATTGGAAGTCGCAAATCAAGTCATACGTGCTCCGGTGGTGTAGAAAATGGCCTTTTTGTAGCCAGTGCACAATCCGGTCAAGCATTGTGGCCTTTCGAGTCGCAGATCCCGGGTTCAAATCCCGGCCGGAGCACCTGCATCTGGTTAGCGGAATCTGGTGTAAAAAGCATTAATAACCCAACCTATGCATGATTACCTAAGGCACTGATTTAGTATTGAGTAGCAAGAGAAATCAAGGCGCAGATCCAGTACTGACATTGGTAGACGACTATCTATCAAAGATTGATAATTCTTTAATGAATGAGCTAGGTAGATACTCCTGGTCAGAATTCTACGATCCTTTAAGATACGCCTGTGAGGGGGGAAAGAGAATTCGACCCTTGATACTGCTATTAGCAGCAGAAAGCATCAAGATATCAAACAGTGATCACTCTAATTTAACCGACGATATTTTTTTGGCAGCATCAGCGATCGAACTGTTGCACACGGAATCTGTTATTCATGATGATATAATAGATAAAGAGGACATACGTAGAGGCAAGCCCTCCTTTCATGTAAAATATGGATATAACAGTAGCATATTGACTGCGGATTTCGTATTAGGGATAATACTTAACATAGGATCAAGGGTAAAAAATCTTACTGTCTCAGGAGAACTGGCAAGAGCTGCCATAAAGATGTCCGAGGGTGAGATGATGGAGATCAAATTGGGCAAGAATCCGGACATAGATATCCGCGAGTACATACATGTCCTCGAGAACAAAACTGCATCGCTATTTGAGGCCTCTTCGAAGATAGGAGCTATACTTGGAGGAGGAACAGATGAAGAGGTTCATTCAATGGCTGCCTTCGGACATTTACTCGGAATCGCCTATCAAATTCATGATGATCTAGTTGACTGGAATAATGAAGATAGACTCTTTAATGCATTGGTAAGAAAGACCAATACTTCTCCAGAGATCGTTAATGAAATGAAAGACCTCTATCTAGATTATTCCTCCAGGGCTAAAAATGAGCTTGGGAAAGTGCATCGGAGCCTTCCCAAGAGTTACTTGGAGAGACTGTCGGAAATGAGTGTTGTCTTTTAAGTGGCTTGTGAATGAGTGAGTTATTATTTGGATGAATACGAGTCGGTTAATAGATTATTAATTTTTGTAAGCGCCTCTGGCCTTTATCTCACTAAATTAGGTTAGCCTGGACATTAAAGGAGGTACGACGGGTAATCGTATACATTGGCCGATCGTACCACACATTAATTCGCAGCAGCTGCAGCAGCTGTAACAGCAAGACTGTATGTCCTTGCCTCAAAGACGCTCCCTGCATACCCAAGAATAAATGATGGAGTTGGTGTTGGCAACGGTCGCGCAAGAGCTTCACCAGTCGAATTAGTAGTTAATGATGATATAGTATTTGAAAGATTGGGCACAGCTTCTGACGCAAACTCCAGAATCGGGGCGTGCCAGATTCCAAATCCAACCATGAAAACAATCCCAAACATCATAACTGCTACCATCGCCTTTGGCTCTTTCACACGATCCATATTTGGAGATTCTTCCATGTACATTTTACGGATAATCCATGCATAGTAACCTAAAGACAGAGCGCTATTTAGAATTCCTGCTATGGCCAGATACGGTCCCCATTCGACCAAAGGGCCGCTATTTATTCCAGCGCTGAAGAGTACAAGCTTGCTCCAAAATCCATTAAGAGGTGGAAGACCCGCTAAAGCCAACAAGGAAATAGATAAAGCTATGGCAGTGATCGGCATCCTTCTGCCCAGACCCCTATATTTTTCCAAACTATAGCTAGCAAGAGCAACAGATACGCATGCTGCAGCAATAAACGCAGTGGACTTCATAACAGCATGGTTAAGAATATGAAAGACCGATCCGGTGAGGGCTTCTTGCGAATATGGCGCCAGCGCCATACCCATGAGTATATAACCGGCCTGAGCTATACTTGAATAGGCCAATATTCTGGTAACACTTTTTTGCATGAGTGCGGCTAGATTGCCCAGAGTCATTGTGAACACTGCCAAAATTGCTAGAACTAAAGTCCAATCTGTATTTAGAGCAAACATTCCAAGAATAACGACTCGAATGGCAGCGGCGAAGCCTGCCTTTTTCGTTCCTGCCGCCAGTAAAGCGCTAATAGTAGTGGGTGAGCCTTCATAGGCGTCTGGGAGCCACATGTGGAAAGGTACGAGTCCCATCTTAAAGCCAAATCCAGCAATAAATAATCCTACGGCCAGTAAAGCAACGGGGACCAGATCAGGCCCAAGTGAGGCAAATGTTGTCACAACTACTCCGATATTTGTTGAACCAGTTACTCCGTAAACTAACCCGATAGCAAATACCAGGATGGCAGAAGACAATGCTCCAAACATGAAATACTTTATGGCTGCTTCATTGGATATGGGGTCTCGCTTTGCAAAGGCGGCCAAGGCGTAAGTAGGAATTGACATCAGCTCCCATGCAACCAAAAGCATTACCAGGTCTGTTGAGTATCCTATTAGAACCATCCCTATACTTGATAACAGTAAGAGCGAATAGTAGGCTGCTGGATTGGCCCTTCCTTTCATATAATTCCAGGATGATGCTGCTACCATAATAGAGACTATTAAAAAGGCAACTGCGAAAAATGATCCAAACATATCATCTGAAAGCACTTCGTTACCAAATGCAACTGCCGGAAGAACTTCACCACTCAGGACTCTGAAGATAACTATCCCGATAGAAACAGAAAGTGCAGTGAATGAGATAATACTATATATTTTGTTGTTGTTGACACCTCTTTCCTTTCTTAAGGCGTCCAGCACAGGAATGCCAAGCCCCACGGCCGCAAGAATAGCTGTCACAAGAATTGGCGTAGATAATATGTCGACCATCTTATTTTCTCTCCTTCACTTTCTGCTCCCTCATTGTATTAGTAGTAACATCACCAAGATCATTATACCCACTCCAAATACAAAGAGATATGTCTGTGTAATCCCAGTCTGTCCCGCCTTTACTATCTTGGAAAAAGATAACATGGAGAACTGAAATGCAGGGCTGATGCCATCTATGATAGTACTTTCAAAATATCTCCATACTATACGATAGACCAGCATAGGAATAATTACCGTTCCCCAATAGAGGATCGAATTGAGATACCATCTATTATATAGGAACTTCCATATGGCACGAGTGGGAATGGTTCTTGAAATAATCTCCGGGTCTAATTTCCTTCCAATGTAGAATAGATAGCCAAGGCCTCCGCCCACCCCGAAAGCTACGACCGAGGCAGTAACGGCGACGTAATTGATCTTTAAGACCATTCCTTCCTCTTGACCAGCTGGCACTTTCGGCTCTGGAATTCCAAAGGAGAAATCTAAATATTGCGCAAATATACTGTGCAATTCTTCGTCGAAGGGAATGCCGATGAATCCGATTGTGATTGTGGCTCCGGCTAATATCGCAAAGGGTACCCACATCACTTTACTTACTTCGTGTAAATGATGTCCTCTCTGTTGCATGGCTTCGAGATGCTGGCTCTGCTGTCCGAAAAACGCCATCCCCAACATCCTAAATGTATAGAAAGCCGTCATAACAGCTACTATAGCCGCGATAAAGAACAATGGCATTGCATATGAATATCCGGATTCCAAAATAGCCGCAAAAATGGCGTCTTTGCTCCAGAAACCAGACGTTATCAACGGAGCACCGGCCAAAGACAGACCAGCCAGAAGCATAAAGATATAGGTTTTCTTCATATGCTTTCTTAACCCACCCATATCCGTGAGAAACCGCGAACCTACTACATGCAGCAGCGCTCCTGCCCCCATGAATAATGATGCCTTAAACAATGCGTGGCTGATCAACTGAAAGAAGCCTGCAGTATACCCATCTACGAACTGAGTTGAAAGCCCTGCGATACCCAGAGCCATCATCATATAGCCTATCTGAGACCCTGTAGAATAGGCCAACACCTTCTTGATCTCTGGATTGACTAGGGCTTGTGTCGCCAAGAGAAATGCGGTAATTGCTCCAACCCAGGCAACGACTTCAAAGAATTGAGCCATATCGAAGGCAGCAAGGGCAAAGAAAAGAGGTCCTATCCTTCCCACCAGGAAAACGCCTGCCTTGACCATTGTTGCGGCATGTATTAGAGCAGACACTGGGGTCGGTCCTGTCATCGCCTCAAGTAGCCATTCATTGAGTGGAAATTGTGCTGACTTTCCTATTGCCCCCCCAAACAACAATATCGCAGCTGGAACTAGCAAGTTCTGGCTATTCATCTGAGTAGCCCACTCCTGATTCTCAATGAGTTCCTTGAACCCAAATGTTCCTGCAAATATGAAGATAAGAAACATGCCTGCAAGCATCATGATATCCCCAGCCTTAGTCATAAGGAACGCCTTCAACCCTGCATGAGTCGGAGAGGCCCACATTGCTATTCCCAGAGCCATGTGACCCTCCTGCCCAACGAAATCCTTCTTTCTATCATAATACCAGAAGCCTATGAGAGCATACGAGGCCAGTCCCACGCCTTCCCAGCCGAAAACAGCATCAACAAATTATCAGACAAAACGATCAACTGCATTGACCCGATGAAAAACAACATAAAAAACCAATATCTAGTAAGGTCTCTGTCCTCATGCATATAGCCGACAGAATATACAATAATCAGAAATGATATCCAAGCAACGACATTGGTCACAATTATCGACAGGGGGTCTCCTAAGATTCCAGCCTTTAAGCCCAGAGCACTTATCCAACCAACTTGACTATGTATTTCACCATCCGTTAACGCGTACGGCAGGGTTGTAGCTGCAAAGGTAGCACTTAAAAGCGAAAACCCCACAGCTGTATAATTTAGGAGTTTTCTGCTGCTTCTCCTAATCGCTGGAATTAATGCCGCACCGACAAAAGGAACGATCCATATTAGCCACACATTTATCGCAATTCCCTCAAATCCAAGAGTTTCAGTCGTCATGTAGTCAGGTGGCGCCTCCTCTGCCTTCTATGTAAAGATCGTAAGACTCATGAGATCGTTGAAAACCACTTTGATAAGGGTTGATTACCAATAACGCACTCTGGAACGCTGCATCATCCTTAAGATCAGAGGCAGCAGCGCCCTGTACCATGCCTGCATTTCCACTTTCTGTTGGCAAAGGAAGAACTTTGGGCGTATTCGAAAACATGACTTTTATATAATTTGTTATGGGAACCAGAAACGAATCGGGGTAAACGCCTACGATCAAGGTCATGGCAGCTAAAATTGCCATTGTAACGGTGATATATCTGTTTGAATCCTTAACTTGGACAAGTTTTTGGGGGATCTTGCCAAAGAATATCCTCTTGTACATCCATAGGATGTAAGCTGTTGAAAGGAGAGTAGCCAGTATGCCCAATGCGAAGGCGATAACCCTAATAGGTTCAGAATATCCTACACCGGATTGTAAAGCACCGCTAAAGGTTATCCATTCTGACATAAAGCCGCTGGTGGGAGGTATCCCTATAATCGTCAGGCCTCCAATCATTGCCAGAACTGCAGTGTACGGCATCTTTCCTGCTAAACCTCCCAATTGACTCATACTTCTGGTCCCTGTCTGGAGAATGATCGAACCGGCCATCATGAAGAGTATTGCCTTTCCTAAACCATGAGAAACATACATTAGGGTTGCTCCGCTGATACCTAGCACGCTTTCCGAGCCCAGACCAAACAAAATGTAGCCCATCTGACTAATGCTAGAATATGCAAGAACTCTTTTGATGTCATCTTGCATTAAGGCCATTGCGCCACCGTAGATCATCGTAACCAATCCCCACAAGTTGATGTACAAACTGTACTGAGAATAATCGTTAGTCAGCAGATCCATCCATAGCCTTAGAAGACCATATGCACCGATACCGATCATCGCCGGAGACAAGAGTGCAGAAATAGGAGTGGGCGCTTCTGCATGCGCGTAGGGTAGCCAGATATGGAGTCCAAAAGCAGCAAGTTTCACACCTAGACCGACTGCGAGTGAGAATATTATCAGAGAAATCCATTCTACAGGGATCTTGCTCGCATTCTCTTTCACAGTAACATAGTCAAAACCTCCTGCGAAAAACCCCATCGCTAGAAGGCCCAGAAGCAAGATCACAGCTCCTACATGTGTCCAGAAGAAGAACATTAATGCAATTCTACGTCTAGCACCATATCCGTAGAAGGCTATCATGAAGAAGGCCGGAACTAGCATCAGCTCAAAAAAGACATAGAATTCGATAAGGTTGGTAGCAAGAACAGTACCTAGCATACCCATTGAAAATGTAAGATATAGAGCAAAGTACAATCCCGTCTGCGATTTCACATAATTTTCTTTTTCAACCACAGCTGTCACCTGAGATGAAGTCTCGATGTTAGCTCTAGGGCTAGATATGTGATCAGATCCGGACCCCGACTGCGATGATCTATCAATGTCGTGGGCATGCCCCCCACCAAATTCTGAGTCAGCATCCTCCTGGATCTTGTGCAGCATATAAGGCTTTGAGTAGAGTGCAAGAACTGTACATAGGATGTAGATTATTATTGCGAAGGGAATGCTAAGTCCATCCAATCTAAGGCCAAAGTTACCGAACTGACTCCAAGTGTATGATTCTTCGTAAATTCTATTGTTCTGGTCGATGGCCAGTGTTGGAAGCAGGAGAAAAGTTGTAGAGATCGCTAACACTCCAAATGAAAACCACGTAACGGTCTGAATCCCCTTTTTCCTACCCAGGATATAGGCAACAGGAGAAAGAAGAAGAGGCAGGAAGGTCGCAACCATCAAATAGTACGACTCAACCATGCTACTACGCTAACCCCTCAAACTCCTAAATTCTTCAACATCAATTTCTTTGTAAAGTCTGTATGCTATTATAATGATTCCCAGCCCAACTGCAACTTCGGCAGCAGCTATAGCAATAGAAAAAAGTGCAAATGTTTGTCCCTGTGCATTTGATAATCCTCGCGAGAAGGCTACCAAATTTAGATTAGCAGCATTTGCGATTATCTCAATCGCAAAGATCATCCTGATTGCGTTACGCTTAGATACAAGACCGTAGATACCTATCCCGAAAAGGATCGTCGATATGATTACGTAATCAATTATCTCAACCATCTGTTGTCTCTATATCCTCCCTTCTAGCCAATGCAAGTGCCCCTATAATAGAACCTCCCAGGACTAAACCTAGAGCTATCAGAGCGGGTGAATAATATGTTAGCATCTCCTTTCCTATGGCTTTAAAATCGATGGGTGAAAGTTTCAAATTCATGAGTTGTGAATTACTCAGTCCTGAAACAAGTAACAATGCTCCAAGACCAATCATAAAGATAAGCACCAGAACAACTCCAGAGGCTTTTCTGCCTTTGTCTTCTTTGGTAGAAAATAAAGCTTGAGTTCTGACTAGCATTACAGTAAAGATAACTAGTACAGCTACTGCTCCCACGTACACAAGTATCTGGAACATGGCAACGAAAGGAGAATCAAGAAGCAGGAAGAAGCCAGCGATACCTAACATAGAGATCGCCAGAGCTATTGCACCATAAATAAGCTCTCTTGTTTCAAGAGACACTATAGCGGAGCCTACGGTCAATGCAGCAACTGCTAAGAACACCGGGTCATTCATTACCATGGTTAGTACCCATTTCAGATGACCCTGATTTGATAGTCTTGATAAACCCACTAGCGGTACTACTCAACTTGGTGTTAACAAACCCCCCGGCCCCAGTATTCCCCCATAAATCAAAGCTAGGGCTATAAACATGTTTATGAACGATAAAACGATCAGCTTGTACCAACCAGTATGTAGCAAAATATCTATTCTTATTCTTGGGTTAATTCCACGTATGATTAGCATTAGATGGATCATCAGAAAAGTCTTTGCCGTGAACCAGAATATGGCATTTGCTGTTGGACCATGATATAACCCTTCCAGGGTGAGCAGCTGCACAAGTGGAGTTTTTTCTCCAGGGGGACCCAAGTGATCTGGAAAAATCTGAGGACCAATCCATCCACCCAAAAACA
Source organism: Thermoproteota archaeon (assembly GCA_046729835.1). Lineage (GTDB taxonomy): Archaea > Thermoproteota > Nitrososphaeria > Nitrososphaerales > Nitrososphaeraceae > TH5896. The sequence continues at coordinate 7,464 of JBKPHJ010000059.1, read as the reverse complement.
AGACCACAAACAGAGCAGCTAGAGCATACAGCTTCACATATGTTCCCAATTGTATCAACCCATAGATCATGCCCGACGTTTCGGTAAGCCATCCTGCCACAATTTCACTCTCTGCCTCAGGAAGGTCAAATGGGATTCTTTCCAGCTCAGCCAGTGAAGACATGAAGAACACAAAAGCGCTAATAGGCAGGAAAAGGATAAACCAATACGAAGATTGGGCATAAGTGATCTCGGTGAGGTTTAGTGAACCAGAAAGAATAACTACAGACAGCGCTGATAAGATAAATGGAATTTCAAACGCAATAAGTTGATGGAGAGCTCGCAGGCCGCCGATGAAGGGATACTTGCTATTACTTGCCCATGAAAATAGTACCTCTATGAGAGGGAAAAACCCAAAAATAGCAAACGCGACAAGCAATCCTACGTCAGAATCAGAGACTACCCACCCAGGCGCTACTGGAATTAGACATACCACCGCTGCGGCGGCCGCTACAAATGCGATTGGTGCTGCCCAGAATATCGGCTTGTCAGCTCCTGAAGGAATAATAATTTCCTTAGAAACTAATTTCAAACCATCAGCTACTAATTGAAATATTCCTTCAAACCCAGTCCCCAGGGCTTCACGTCCGACGTGAGAGGGACCTACTCTAACTTGCATTCTAGCAAGGAACTTTCTTTCTATAAATATGGTAGCGGCAGCGATAAGGGAGGCATATAAAAAGCCTGGAAACACTGCTACTCTGAAGAATTCTGTGTAGATAAAGAAATTAAGAATAGGAAGGGTCCTGGTCGGGTCTATCATCATAGACAAGAAAAGATATGGTGTGAGTACTTCGCCATTTGCTAATGGTAAGGGGGCATAAAATAATATCACGAAGATGAGTGGAAGGACAACTAGCGCAACTATGATAAGTATCCAAAATAGTAACCAGATTACGCTAGCAACAAACGGTCCGAACCTAAAATCTTCTATTGGTGTTGCCATTCCTTAGCGGTCAGCCTCCACAGGCCAATAATTCAAAGACCAATACACGGAAGGCATATCTCCCAGTTTTGAACCTACCAGCAAATGAGGCAGAGCAAGAAGATTCCTAAATGATCCAACCGATATCTTGACACGATACGGTCGGGGTGTTCCATCACTAACTATATAATAACCCAACGCTCCTCGCCCAGATTCAACTCTCCTGTATGTCTCTCCAGGGGGGCCCTTAGGATTAGGTTGCAATTTAGCTCTTACTTCCCCCGATTCGGGCATCTTGTCGAGGAGCTGTCGAATTATATAACATGACTCTCTCATATCCAACAATGGAACATATGCGCGTGCAAATGAGTCGCATGTTTTCAGGTATTGTACCTTAAAATCTATCTCATTATAAATATCATAAGGTTCGGCCTTTCGGATATCATAGGGAACCCCAGATGCCCGCAGGACAGAGCCTGTAACTCCCAATTTGACAGCATCTTCCTTTGTCAAGACTGCTACGCCCTCTGTTCTCTGCCTAAGTAAGGGGTTATTGTAAAATATGTCTTCATACTCTCTCAATCTTTTCTCAAAGTAGGAAATCTGTCTAAGACATCGTTCTTTGAAACCATATGGGAGATCGTTCCTTACGCCTCCAGGAATGTTATATGCATGTGTAACCCGTGCACCTGTTAAAGCTTCAAGCAGGTCTATGATCAGTTCCCGATCTCCGGTTGGCCACATAAACATAGTCGAATGGCCGAGGAAGATTCCGTATATAGCAAGCCAGTACAGCGTATAAACTTGTCTATTAAGTTCCGAAGCCAGAGCTCTAATAAACTGCGCCCTTCTTGGAACGGTGATCTTGACAAGTTCTTCTACTGCAAGGCTATATGAATAAGTGATGTTACTAGAATCGTGGATCACTGGTCTTTCCAAGTGTGGAATATTCTGAATAAAGTTACGGTACTCGCACATCTTTTCTTCGCCGCGATGAACGTATCCTGGATCGGGCTCACAGTTCACAATGTAATCACCATCGACCTTAACGGTGAACCTGAAATGTCCAGAACCCGGATGTTGTGGACCAACGCTTAATGTCATTAGTCGATCCTCTTCTGCTTCTTTAACTATCTCCAGACCGAGTCTCGTTGTTTCTGATATTCTTTCCTCTTGATCTCGATCGGACATGTGGTTATCTTCCTTTGATTCTAAACTCCTTTCGCAACGGGGGGATATCTGCCCAGTCCTCAGGTAACAAAAATCGATCGTTTCTTGGATGGTTTTCAAAGTAGACCCCAACCATTTCAAAGGATTCTCTTTCGTGGTACTCGACGCTCCTAAAGACGTCAATTAGCGAAGGGAGTCTTGCGTCATTTCGATTCGTACGCGTCGAAAGAGCAAGGATATGAGATGAAAGGTTCTCCCTCGTATAAGAACCAAGATGATATATCACTTCAATATCATTGGTCTTAGGATAATCTGTGGCGCTAACCGACTCCGCATGATCAAAACCCGATTCATCTCTTATGTATCTTGCAATCTCAACAATATCCTTTGGAAGTACTTCGATCTTGACACGAAGTGGTTTTGCATAGACTACCTTGATGGAATCTCCGAACCTTGACGATAAGTTGTCAATGATTCCCTTTTCGAATTGAGGAAGTTCAACCTCCTGCTTCACTTGCACATTCTTGTCGCCGCTTGGTCTTGATTCTATACTAGTTTCCTGTTTGATTGGTGTTGGAGATGAATCCTTGGGAGAAGACAATGTGGGTTCGCCTTTATCGACAGTTGGAGGTGAACCATCTGATCTACTCATACTATTTGATCTTTGACCTTTTGATTTTTTCCTGAAGAAGCATCGTACCCTGTATCAGTGTCTCAGGACGTGGAGGACATCCGGGGACGTAAACATCTACGGGAACTATACCGTCTATACCAGGAAGGACATTATAGGAATCTATGTAAAGACCGCCTGTAATTGCGCAGGCACCCATGGCAATAACATATTTTGGCTCAGGCATCTGATCGTAAACCATCCTCAGTCTAGGGGCCATTTTTCTTGTTACAGTCCCTTGAACCACTATTAAGTCACACTGTCTCAGTGAACCAAACGCCTCTATGATCCCAAATCTTTCGACGTCATATCTAGGCCCCGATGCAGCTCCAAATTCCACACTGCAGCAGGCTGTCTCCAGATGAACTGGCCACAGTGACCAAACTCTTCCCCAATTTATGGCATATCCCAATGGCTTATCAAGTGCTTTCACTAGGACGTCTCCAACCCTACTCACCATCAAATTGAAGTTTGTTGGGTTAACTAAATCCTTCTTCATGCTTAGAATCTAACTCCTCCTCTACGTGCTAAGTATTTATTTTTTGTTAAATTCAAAATAGCTACCAAATTCCCTTCCTTCCCGCTAAATATAGTGCATATCCCATAGCTGCAAACATTACCGCCAAGAAAGCAATAATCGGTAGCGTAGCGCTTCTAGGCAAGGAAAATAAAGAAACCCCCCAGATATAAAGGAAAATAGCCATAACATCAAATACAACAAACATCAAGATGTAGGCATAATACTGCATCATAAAATGCGTGCGGCCCTCGCCAGATGGCACCTGACCGCATTCCATAGGCAGAAATTTCACTGGGTTATAATGCCTTCTCGGAGAGATGAGTCGTGATATCACCAGAGCTGGAATAGATACAAGGAGACCAAACCCGAGCATATACATGATGGGAGTAATCTGCGCTGCGGTCTCGCCTGCCAATTCATGTGTGGCTGGCAATATTTCCTATAAAAGTCTTGCCTTACCTACGGCTTGACTTAAGCCCATGTAAGGCCATATTCCCACTTCCGGCATATTGCAGTCGGTTGAATTATTCCAATCTCCCCCACTGATTACTTTGAAACTGTTCAGAGTGTACTTTGACTTGAATCTTCGATATGGCACATGATGTTACGTTCCCTCAGCTGCAAATATTTTCTATATTGGCCCTCTATAATCATAGACTGACTGACACGCAGTATATCTTGGAAACCTTCTTCTTGGACCACTTCTATGTACCTCTCCTGCCAGCGTTTACTTTATGCTTGATATAACATAAATCCTTTGTAAGCATTGATAGCCATCTCGCCATTCCTGATCCATATTCCTCTTATCTATTCAGCATCGTTCTGATAAGGTAGGAATCAAGTACCTTCCTTATTGGCGTTCTTAGACGCAGTATCGGAATATGATGAGGGCTGCTTATTATAAAATGCTTTCTCATATACGGTTTCACTCTTATCGATTTAAACTTGTTCTCGCATTTGAGGAACCTTATGACGTAATTGAATCTATCTATATTCATCCTGGTATAATTTGCTGCAAGAATCGGTTCTTACATTCTTGTTCTCATAGAAGTAGGTGAACAACTGTGGTTAAAACATCTTGGAGATAGTTCAGCTGTATTTTCCCAAATGTTCGTGAAATCCATGCCAAACCCGATTTGGTACATTGCTCCATGCTGAAATAACTGGCAGTACCAAATGCATCCTGGTAAGGTAACATTAAGACAACCGTCAATAAGGAGACAGAACCAAGTTTGTCCCACGCACAAACGGAATTCCTTTTCCTGTTATTCTCGGAATAAGGACCTGTGGTTTCCTTGAAAATACATACTATGTTTTTCATAGAAATCACTTGCGCAGGGTATGAAGTAATTGGCAGTATGACCCAGCGATCACCTTCCCTCCGGTCAGTAGAACTCACAAAAGCGAGAGGGTATGCATGCCCTCTACAATCCTAAGTCAAAAGTCGTTAAATCTTTTTTACCGTTTGCTGCTTAATCACACAGCAATCCGTTTGTCGTCTGTAACGAGTCTAAATAGCGATCTAGCCATGAGCTTAGGATGATGGAGGCCAAGTCTCAGCATTTTAGTAGGACTAAAATCTGCTTTTATGAAGTCTAAAAATTCGTCCATTTTCAGCGCGGCGAGTATTTCGAGTTCTTTGTCCCATTCGTCGTCGGACAACTTCAGCCATCTAGATTGCACCCTAAGTGCTGCGGAAGTTCTTGAAGAAAGGATCCGTTTGCAATCGGTTTCGTATTTAAGTAGGTGTTCCCTAGCGCCGTCGAACGGAATCGATGCGGCGGCAACCTGTCCAGCCATTCTCCCAAACCTAATTGCGTGGCGGATACCTTCTAGCAGAAGTGGGTTGGAAAACCCTGCCGAGTCACCCACCAGCATTATACCATCATCAACAAACCTGCTGACTATGCCTTGATTGGGTATCAATCCGTAATGAAATTCGAGGGGCTGGAGACTCTTTATCCCGTTCAAAGGTTTTAGTTTAGCTTCAAATATCTCGTTCAGTTTTTTTATGGGATCCTCTGTGGTATCGGGTCTTCCTACGCCAACTCCAATTCTAATCCTGTTTTTATTTACCGGAAATGCCCAAGCGTATCCAGCAGCAGAATATTTACTTCCAACCATCAGGTACCAAGTTTCTGGGTCCACGTCGTCACAAAAGCATTCGTACTCGGCACCCGCACCGTATCTACTCCAAGCACTTATCAATCCGAGTTTTTGACCGACCTCAGCTCTAAAACCGCTCGCATCTATAATTATCGTGCACTGAAGCTCCTTCTCGCCCGTCAATGACTTGAATCGAATACGCTTGTTGCTGGTAGAACGATCTAGTTTTATATCATATACATTGCTCCTCACCTTTATTTCAGCGCCTGCCGAAGCGGCCAACGTTCCTAAATATTGATATGTTCTTCTCACGTCCAAAACACAGCAATAAGCGCTGTCTGCGGTCAGAGTTACTTCGTTATTGGGGGAAATAAAACAATAATTCTTAATTGGATTGTAATATTCTTGTGGGATCCCAAGTTCCTTCATCTCAGAGATCCAAGTAACCCCACTTGTGCGTACATTATGACCGATAGAATCATCTCTTTCGAAGAGACTTACCTTGCAACCAGCCCTAGCTGCTGCATATGCAGCAGAAAGTCCAGCTGGTCCTCCACCTACAACAGCTATATCATATTTCATGCCTTATGCCAATAGCATTGATCAAATATTCTGACGCAGTATATGATGTTTGTTATCCACCTTTAGATTGTTTGCTACAATATCGAGTTAGAAAGACAGCTAGTTCTAAGCATTATGTACTCACTGTTGTGATCTCGTATTTGCCTATGCACAACAACACCTACTGACTATTGTTACACGCCAATTCCGATTCTGATATCTCTATTTAGATTTGGTCTTAATTGGGAGCGGTCACAAAAGCGGTGACAAGATAAATAAAACTTCTTTGTTGTAACGCGTAGACTTTAAATGTCGCTATTAAACTATGATGTCAGTGGGCTACTTAGTGAATTGAATATCAACGAAATGCATTATCCTGTTGAGGGAGATGTTGCTCCCGATTTTACCTTCAAAGCGGCCAATGGGAAATCTATGAATCTCTCCGATTATCGTGGTTCTAGATGTGTCATATTGTATTTTTATCCAAAGGACTTTACACCTGGATGCACTACAGAGGCAAAGGAATTCTCAATGTATTATGATAAATTTGAAAAGCAAGGGATTATAATACTCGGAGTGAGTCCTGATGACGCTGGTTCACACACGGAATTCAAGGAGAGAATGAAAATTCCTTATGAACTTGTTTCAGATACTGGTAATAAGATTGCCTCATTGTATGGATGTTACGGACTGAAAAACTACATGGGAAAAGAATACATGGGTATTCACAGATCTACGTTCTTGATCAGCAAAGATGGCAAGATAATCAGGGTCTTTCAGAGGGTGAAGCCATTAGGTCACGGCGAGCAGGTTCTGAATTCGTTTGCAAATTTCTGCTGAATATATAAGTACCGCAGCTCTTCAAATATTAATTGAGGTCGTGTTAGATGCACAGACACTAAACCGGATCACCCAATACCAAGTGAGGATAAGATTCTATATGTTGATAGTTTTTAGACGTTGATATATTAATATCGAAAAAATCGGATCTTGATGTCCTTTCTCAGGCTGACATTATAGAATCCGGGTCTTGAGCGGATTTTAATTTATAGTTCGTTTATCTATAAAGGTACATTAGTTTAGCAGAATTACTGCTCGGGCCCATTTTTTTCTCCTTAAGGTTTCAGAAACAGAACCATTCGATGTAGGTGTGCTTTGTACTAGTAACTATCGCCATTATCCATTGGAGTGCGGGAGATGGGATTTGAACCCATGAACCCCTGAGGGATAAGAGCCTCAGTCTTACGCCTTTGGCCAAGCTGGGCGACCCCCGCTCGTATGAAAGGACGGTTGCCTTGCGCTAATTTGAATATTTCCGGACAGTATGCTTGTTCACTTTTTACCAACAATAATGACTCAGGCAGCTGTTTTATTTTGCCCAATGTCTCTGCTGCTTGGATTACGCTCACAATCGTCATTCTGTAGTTTAATTCAAGACAGGAGGTAGGTATATAACAATTGCACGACGCTTGC
>JBKPHJ010000058.1:0-11684 GCA_046729835.1 Thermoproteota archaeon | reverse complement strand
CAATCATCTAGTCCTTACTCTGTTGAAGAAACCATAAAATCCAATCCGGCAAACCTGAGTTCTACTAGCAATATTACCTCAGGTCCAGTAATTATTCCCCCTCAGGAACTTCAATCATCTACTTCCTTTGCATCCCCGGGCAACCAGTTTCACAATCAAAAGGATCACGCTCCTCCGGAAATCGATCAACAACCCGAAGAAAATCATCTGACCAGCGACGATACTCCTCTCATATTTCCGACACCATCCCCTCAAGTAAAGAGTGGAACTGATCAGAATAGGCCAATTCCCTACACATCCCAAGGAGGATCCACGCCTGTCATCAGTGTTGACAACAACAACAGTAAGGTCGGAGAAGGATCGATAGTATTATTTAATGGAACCCAAAGTTATTCTTCTGGTGCACCTATCGTATCACATACGTGGCAGCCACTCTCTAGCCAATCAATAGATATTCTAAGTGATCTTCACACACCGATCCTAAAATTTAGGGCTCCTAGTGTTTCTCATGATACTCCATTGCAATTTGACTTCACTATTTCAGACTCAAAAGGTAAAAGTGAAACTGAAATGGTTCAGGTATTGGTTGAAGACATCGTCAGCGTCGATTTGGGTGCTAAGAACCAATCCGGCGTACAAATTCCCTCGAGCTTAGATTCTGCGATTCAAGATGTTCCTTCAAAGGTAAGGATACCCGGCACATCTGAAACGGAATCGTCACACTTCCTAGATGAAAGAAACAGCATATTGGAACATCCAGAAAACCAAACATCAGGAACAATAATTCGTAACTCTCCTGCTGAAGGAAAAATCGAAAGTGGGCAAGCTTTTCTAACGGCGATGGCTGGTGTTGATCAGATTATGAACGAAGGCACAGATGTTACCCTAGAAGGATCGTCTAACAATGCGAACCAATCGCAGCATCTGGCATATAAGTGGGTTCAGACAGGCGGGGATATCAAAGTAGAATTTGGCGGAAGTGATTCTAAGCAAATTAGCTTCCAAGCACCAGAGGTAGACGCGGACACCGTACTAACATTTAGGTTCCTCGTATCCAACGAGGCGGGTCTGATCTCATCTGACGATGTAAATGTGACCATACGCGACCTTAGCAAAGATCCTGACCGCAGTGGACCTGATAATTAACAAGGTTAAAAAATAACCGTTATAACACTAAAGATGATGAAGTAGCGATAGAATATCTCTGTCTTCGAATTCTTCTTGCTTTCCTGTGCACAACCAAAAGTCATCGTAGGTTTCTGACTTTACCTTGATACGTACCATTCTGAAAACCGGTTTATGGACTTGGAGCGGTGTGAGAAGAGTGCCTTTCTGTTCAATAGACCGAGTTCTCCGTAAGTCTTGTCAGTGTCATCAGGAATGAAGATAGGGTCAAATCCCCAACCACGCCCAGTTGCCATTTTACTTAGTATCCCATCTGTTCTTCCAGAAAAACTCTTGAATATGTGACCATCGTAGTATCCGATTACAGAGAGAAAATGGGCTCTGCGGTTAATTCTGTCATCCATTAGTCTCAAAATTCCTCGGTTGCCAAGAGTTCTACAAACAAATGATGAATACTGTCCTGGAAAACCTTTCAATGATCTTACGTAAAAGCCATCATCTTCTATGACTAGAGGTTTCATTAAATGTTCGAATGCATACTTAGATTTTGCCTTGGCTATCTCATAGACCGATTCGGACTGGATTTCCTGAAGGGACATCTTGACATAGCGTGATTCTATTTTATTCATGTCCAGGATTGGTTTGATTTCTTGGTACTTGTTTGAATTTGAACTTACAAACAGGATGCCCTTATCTTTTTTTTGTTTCATAGTTACAATTCTTAATCGGATTATACCATTATTATATTGGTACTAGGCTATCCAAGATAGTTGGACGACATCAAGAATATGAACCGCGTGAATATCTTCCTCTACGCTCAATTTCTGTTACGTTCCGAAGAATTCTCATCCCTTTCTCCGTCCCTGTACTTGATAAGTACGCGTCAATAAAACACCGATACGCTAGATCAAAAATATCGTGATGAACACTGTTTAAAACCTCTTTAAACATTCGTATATCTGATGCCATGTCCTCCAATTTTTGAGAATAAAAAGATAGACCAAAATCGATCATCACAAGATTCATGTCATTTTCGCCAAAATTCTTCCCTAGTATAAAATTAGAAGTGGTTACATCACCGTGTATAATGTTTTTTAAATGAAGCTTTCCTAGATAATCCCCAATTCCTACCGCAAGCTCCGGAGACAATACTTCCTTTAGATTGATACCTTCAACATATTCCATGACAAGTTCATTGCATCTCGTATCCAGAAAATAGAGATAGGGAGCCCTTATTCCTGCGTCTTTTGCTTTTGATAGCATCATTGCTTCATGAACAGTTCTTTGTCTTCTTAGTTCGCTATCAAGAATAGGATGTCGATAGATTCTCCTGGTTCTGATTTTAGATATCGCTCTGTTACCATGCCAATCTATCAGGAACAGGTCGGCTTCCGCGCCTTTCCTGAGCAACACCCTAGGTCTAACAGACAATAGTAATATGGAGCGGATTCGGATGATAAAAGTGTGAGTGCAATTCAACCCAGACCTGGAGAAAGGCTAGTCTTGCAAGAAGATTGTGCTGAGGATAGATTGAGAAATGGAATATTAACTCTCACCAATCAGAGACTTATATTCGAGAGAACAGAAGGAAAGATGACAACTCTCAGCAAGAAAACCGAGGAGGTTCTGCTAGATATTCCTCTGTCTCAAATAGTATCTTCGAAATCAGAGGGTTTCATTATCGCGAAGGTCGTCATAATACTTGGCGATAGGTCATACAAATTCGGCGTCCTAAATACAGGTCATTGGGCAAAGGAAATAATGACACAGGTCAACCAAGCCGCCCATGGATAGTCTGTGACTCTGATTATCGCCAAGTTACCTTCACAGAGTCCAGACGCCAGGATTGATCTATGAACGCATCTTCGGGTGCTACATCCGTCCCTGAATGTGCATGATCGACGAGACCTGTTAATGCAATTTGAACGCCATTATCTCCTGAATAATTTATCGGACAGACATGCAGTTTGCTACTATGTCTTGAACAAACATGTCGCATCATTTCCGAGAGACGTCCATTGGCAGCAACTCCTCCCACGATCAATACATTTTCTTTATTGGTGAACGAAAGAGCTCTCTCTGTCGCTTCAGCTAACACACCGAATGCAGTTTCCTGCAAAGAGTAACATATGTCATCCGTGTTAAAGTTGCCAGTCCTTGAACAACGTACAGCGGCTGTCAATAAACCACTGAAAGAAACATCGTTTCCTTTTATGGTGTAAGGAAGCCAGGTAAATTGCTTGTTAGAGTTTAATGCCAATGTTTCTATAATCGATCCGCAAGGAGAAGATAAACCAAAGGATCTGCCGAACTGATCAAAAAGCTGGCCTAGGGTTATATCTAGGGTCTCCCCAAAAATTCTCCAACATTGATCAATGTACACCAAAATCATCGTATGACCGCCCGAAACCAGTATTACTAAAGGATCCTTCGCACCAGTCAAATAGGCACCTAGTTCGATGTGGGCTAACGCATGATTAACTGGAACAAGGGGTTTACTGTAATATGTAGATAGAAGTCGAGCTATAACTGCACCAATCCTTAAACATGGACCGAGACCAGGTCCCGCGGAATAACCAACGATATCGATCTGTTTCATCCCCAAACCTGAACGTGTTACAGCATCTTTCAAAACCCCTTTAGATACATTCGCGTGATGTCGGGATGCCTCCCGAGGATGTATACCCGAACCTTCGGGAGGTCTGTATGAGGCTCTCACATCTGACAAGATCTTCGGCAATTCGTCCCCTTCGCTATCCAACTCTATGACTGCACAACCGAATGTGTGAGCGGTGCTTTCAATTCCGAGACTTATCATTTTTATTTAACTTTTACCTTTTACTTGCTACAAATACAATCTTGATCACATCTCTATCTTTTAGCTTGTATTCAGCACCCAACCTCTGCTTGGATCTTGCATCGATCGCGTAAAGGAACCCTTTTCCAAGCTCCTCATGTACTTTATCCGCGAGATCCTTCGCTGTCGAGTCTTTAGGAACTAGATACGCATCAGGTAGAACGTTCCCGTTCTTGTCGGTTAGTTTATTTTCATCCTCGATGGGATAGACAACTACCATCTCCAGCAATTCGAAACATACCTTATTTAAAATCTGCTGAACTCCTGTAGATCCATATTTCATCAGTACTCTTTGAACCTTCTTTAAAGCTTCCTTCTGCTCATCGTGGAGCTCAGCATTAGGATTAACCTCAAAAGAACTGTCTCCTGGGAGATAACGGAGAAGACCCCTCTTAGCCCCAAGCCTAAGCATCACTTCAGCTTCGGAAACACATGGCACCGACTGATATTCGAGAGCAGTTAGTCTCTCTAAATTCGATTCAGCTGATCGAATATCTGCTTTGTTGGCCGCAATAATCATTGGCTTAGCTAGTCTCCTCACATTTCTACAGAACTCAAATAGATCAAAATTTGACCATGAATCTAACCGCTTTTCAATGAGGCCAGTATCAATTAGGGCAGTCATGGTATGACCTTCATTCATGGATAATCCTGAAAGCTGCCTTGCGAGAACCTTGGACAGCTTTTCAGACCTGTTCTGCAAATCCCGTGAAATCTTGTCCAAATTCTTTTTCAATAGTGAAACCATCCAGAGATCGAATTCTGCTAAAACGAACTCAACGTCTTTCAGCGGGTCTCCTTCCCCTGGTTTGACTGTGTGTCCCTCTAAATCGGTGGTTCCTGCTATATCTACAATATGAACGAGCGCATCAGCTTCTCGTGAGCTATCAAGGAACTGGTTTCCTAGCCCCTTTCCTTTATGAGCATCGGGCACCAGCCCAGCTACATCAAGAATTTTAACGGGAATAAATCGATTACCTGTTACGCAAATCGAGTGTACTGGGTTGTCTTGAACTCCGAATTCAGTGCACACGCACCTCGTCCTCACATATCCTACACCTATGTTCGGCTCTATCGTTGTAAACGGATAGTTGGCAGTTTGAACTGCATGAACTGTGGCTGCGTTGAAGAAAGTTGATTTTCCTACATTTGATTTTCCAATAAGGCCGATTAACAAATATGTCCAAATGTTGTGATATTATTATATATAGACATACTTCATAGTATTAGATAAACTCCTCAGCTTTGATTTCACGGGATAGCCTGTTCTGGGATCATGTTAAATTCTTATTTAGATTCAATGAACTAAAGCAGGAGAGATTGTGATTTGGCCGGAATCGTCGCTGTTTCAGACGCCAGATCAAAGAGAACAAGAAATGTTGCTTACGTCCTGGCACATTGCATGAGAATGCTTCAACACAGAGGCAAGGCATATTGGAGGATAATGGTCGGTGACAGCATGGCCGAGGGAGATGGCCCACTCCCTTACGATGAAAGGATTATTAGAATTGTAAAGGAACATGAATTACGTGGCTCCAATGGGATTGGATTACTCTCCAAGAAAAGACTTAAGTCTATTCTCTTGAGGGATTGTCAAATAGCCTTAGATGGATTCATAGTAGACACAGAGAAGTTATATATGCATCCGATGATTGGAGCAGCAAGAGATTTAGACCCACTCTATCAAATTTACTATATCTTCAAGACTTTGCTTGTAAGGAATCTTGATCCTCAGAAAGCTACTGACTTTCTTGATAGACACTTGAGAGGAAATGTGCTTGCGCGGATCAATAGTAGTACCTATGCGTACCGGAATAGTACAGGTTTCAAGCCGTTGGTATTAGGACGTAACAAGAATGACTCCTTACATGTGGTAGCATCAGAGAACTCTCTGAGGACCTCGCTAATAGATCTAACATTTAGGGACGTTGAACCCGGTGAATTATTGCGGATGGACAAAGGATATGGTCTGGACACTATAGCTACTGAGCCGTCTCCGAACTTGGTAGTAGACCCGTTTGAGTTCATTAGAGAATCAAACGTGGCATCTATCGTAAATGGGAAGAGTATTTATGAGATAAGAAAAAATATCGGAAGAGAGCAATCCAGATTCCTTTCTGGTAAATTCCACATAGACTCCGCGTTTGCTGAACCCGACTACACAAGGCCTATGGCCCTAGGCTTTGGTCTGGAATACCAGAAACACGAAAAAATGTTTGAAATAGCTGAGGGAATAATAAAAGATAGATATGACGATTCAGATCATATGATCGATTTCTCTGAGGAAGTAAGCAAGTACAAATTATTGACTACAGGTAAATCTCTGAAATTCATAGTAGACAATCTGGTAAATAAAAGGAGAATTGGCACTATCCAGGGTACTATTCAAACGGGAAGCACTGTGAAGGAGACAATCCATTACTTAAGGAGAGCTGGAGCGAAAGAGATTGTCGTCGTTGTTAGCTATCCACCTACTATAGATGGAAGACAGGTCGGACTCTACACGCAGAACCGAGATCTTGTAGCTAATAAGCATGTTGGGAGGGTCTCATCTATTAATGAAATCAATAAGTTAGTCAGTAAGGAAATCGGTGCCGACAGAGTGTATTACAACTCTCCTACAGTGTTAGCAAGAGGGGTTGGCTTACCGGAAGGAAACCTCTGGTTTCCCGAATGGATAAGGTTTCTGGAATATGAAGGGTGATCTAGGTATTAAGACAGATATAGAGAGAAACAGAATATCTAGAGAAGCTACCACCACTATAGTCTTGTTTGAAGGCAGTTTATTGTCTGGGGACGATCTCTATGTTCAAAAATTGGAACTGAGACTTTATAGAGAGCGATTTGACCAGATTAGAGGATTTTACTCACTCATAACTGTGTACCTAAAATCAAACGAAGGAGAAGCTGAGCTTCGGTTTGATGAAGGATTTAGAGGAGATGATCCCTTAGGACAGATTTCTTCGATACTAGTTAGCCACGTCGGTCTTGAATCCGTGATAAATCGGATTCTAATAGACCTCGAAACGATATGATGTGCATCAATTCTTTTACTGTTATGTCACTACCGCTAGACGAAGCTCTATGTAGGAGGCTAGAAAAATAATCCATCAGGATTTTTCTTTAAGATCCTGTTGGATGGAGGATGTATACTTCAGAGTCTCTTTAGCATTGTCACTAATTTTTGTGATATTCGGTCCTTCTTGATTAGAATTTCTGACTGTATGTAAAAGCAATTTTACTTCCGATACAGTAGACCTGAATTCTGAGATCAATTCCTTCAAAGCAGAAATAAGTTCCTTCGTACTCCCTTCGTTGCCTATGGTTTCTATCGCCTTTCTGGAAGCCTTGATGGTATTAGAAATCTCATCCATTAAGCCTGCATTTTCTGTGTCTGAGCGCAAGCTTTCTATCCTTGATGAGATCCTTTCGATGGATTCCAGGGATAGCCGCAGATTTTCGATGTTTTTTACCATAGAAGGATCCTTGAGGAACTCTATGATATCTCTCGCCGTGGCGGCGATATCCTTCGCTCTGTCGAGTGATGCATGTACATCGGGATTTTTAAGTTCTCGAATTATCTGTGTTGCATTGGAGGAAGTCTCTCGAATGTCATTTAGCTTTCCACACATATTTGTATTAGATGAGCCTAGATAATTAAACTAAACACAACTATTGACTGCCACTCATTGAACTATTGCCAGTCCTGGAAAACGGGCAGGTACAGAATACAAACGGGAAGGCATATCCTAATGGTGCCTATTGATCTTCTTGTGTTGTATTTATGATCATATTCCAGTGGTTTCACCTACTAATCAAACTTATCATTGGGCTGCTTATCGGGCTTTATTCCAGTAACTTACTATCAAACCTTCTTTGATTAGAATCGGTAGAAGGAAACATTTACATTAATTTAAAAAAAAACAATACCATAATACTCAGTCGCGCCTCTTTTATTCTAGGTTATGGCGTAAAGAATCTGATGAAGCATAGAAACAGGCTAGAGATAATTGCACTTATTCTTCAAAACGCGTCCGATGAGAGTGGTGCTTCGCAAAAGAGAATCATGTATCGATCCTTCTTGTCTTATCATCACCTTAAGGATTATCTGACACTCCTTCTAGGAAACGGTCTGATTGAGTTCTTGGATAGTCAAAGGAAATATAAGATTACAGTCAAGGGCAAAAAATTCTTGGAAATTTATAATGGGTTAAACGAGGTAGTAGAAATCACAAATACGATCACCTCTAAATGAATATTGCACATTTATGTGTGATATTTCCATAGATCCCGTGCCTTCTTCTCTAAATCGTCTAGTTTACTTAGTATTGCATTTATTCATGAGGTTTGCGGGAGAGAATGCTCTGTCAACTTCCTCAGCAGTCATCAAGCCTTGTTCCAGTACAAGATCTCGGACACTCTTCTTGGTCTTCAACGCCTTTTGGTAAATCTCCGCCGCTCTCTTGTATCCAATGTACGGATTTAGAACTGTCACAATTATCGGACTCTTGTGAACATACTCAGATAATTTATCGCCATTGGCTTGTATGCCATCGATCAGGTTAGCTGAAAATACAGGAAGGAAATTTGTAAGCATATCCATTGATTCCAAGACACATTTTAGCATTCCAGGCAACATTACATTTAACTCAAATTGACCCGCTTGAGAGGCCATTGCTACCGCAACATCATTTCCAATAATGTTAAAGCAGATCATATCAAGACATTCGGCTAAGGATGGATTAGTTTTGCCAGGCATTATTGATGAACCAGCATGAACGGTAGGAATGACTATTTCGGCAAGGCCAGCTGTGGGGCCGGATGCCATGAGTCTTATATCATTGGCAAGCTTGATCAGTTCTACAGCAAGATTTCTGAGGGAAGAGGAAAAGGCTGTGATGTCATATCGACTTTGTAGTGAAAAGTAAAGATTCTTCGAGGGTACGAGATCAAGGCCTGATACATCCTTTAAATACTGAATCGCGGCCTCGCGGTAACCCTCGGGGGCATTTGCTCCGGTACCTACAGCGGTACCTCCCAAAGCAATCATGTGCAAGCTTTCAGCAGCCTGTACAATCTTATCCCGGGCAGTCTCGATGGAATATTGATATCCACTAAATTCATCGCCTAAAGTAAGTGGAATTGCGTCCATCATATGTGTGCGTCCTATTTTCATATTGTCCTTAAACTCTTCGCTTTTACTCTTTAGAGACCCAATCAAAGAATCAAGCCCTCTTAAGAACCGCTTCAACCCAAGCAATATAGCTAGATGCATTGCTGTCGGGAAAGTGTCATTGCTAGATTGAGACATGTTTACATGGTCATTAGGGTTGATAATCTGATATCTTCCCCTTTCCCGGCCGGACATTTCGAGAGCAATGTTAGCGATTACTTCGTTCATATTCATGTTTAGAGCTGTTCCGGCGCCAGAGTTAATTGATTCGATAATAATCTGATCATCGAAATTCCCTGACAATAATTCATCACAAGCTTTCCCAATCAATTCAGAAATATCAGTAGGAAGAACCCCTAACTTTTCATTAGCTTTGGCTGCAGATTTTTTTATCATAGCATACGCGCTTATCAAATCTCGATGCGATCTAAGCCCTGTGACATTATATTGTCTGCTTGCTCTTACAGTAAATGGGCCATAGTATGCTTCACTCGGAACTTTGACCTCCCCCAAAGAGTCTTCGTCAGTTCTAAAGTGAGACATGGATTTCTACTCACTAGCAGGATTAGGCGTTAATAAATCCATCTAACCTGGCAGCAGATCTATCCTTGGTACATAGAAAAATAATTATCAGACCATTCGTGGTGGTCCTTGGCTTTTGAATGACTAGGATGGATTGTCTGCTTAGCACTTACGGATTCTCGCGATTCATTAATCGTAGACACGATGAGAAGGGTTTCAGATAATAAGAGGTTATCAGCTTTATTGTTGTTACTTAACAACTACAATGAACTTTTGTATATTTAAATTATGAGCTCGGATCAATTTCTTAATGTCGCTACTCTCTACCGAGGAGGCTAGGAGGAGATTTTCGGAATTCCGCACATTGTTCAGGTACATGTCGTTCCTTCAAGAACACGGCTTTTCAGAATATGGGAAGGGGCAACTCACCGGAAAAATGGAATTACTCCAAGATTACTTTTCAAATTTTCCATCAGACAATCCGGTCTTGGAGTACGATGTTAACAACGGACACCTACCAAGAGAAAACAGGGCTGATTCCCAGGACAAGCAATCACAGGTCAAAAAACCATATGATGGACTGAGTAACAATCGAGACAACGTAAGGGGATCTCTCACCGAGACAACAAGGTCTAGTGAGCGAGAAAAGGATAATCAGAAGGTGCAATCAGCTACTAGAGCCGATATTGACACAGTCCATATTGAGGAAAGGAGGTACTTTCCTGAAAACATAAGGCGAAATATCAAGAGCTATGACGGACCTTCATGGATAGCAAGAATTAGGAAGCTAACTGAAATGGATGACTGACATCTATACATGGAAGCACGTTTCTCATGCAAGGATTGTTTACTGATTTTCAATCCATTTCTCTCAAAGGCAGTTCTTGGGATAAATTGACCACTTTCTCATTTCAACGACGGCCATAAATGTGGCAGGAGGCTGAAGCGCTTAACTCATCTCGAGTAGGCAGAGCCAGCTTGGCTTAACACATTTTCCTTCCTAAAGGGTGTGAAGCTACAATAATTTCAAATCATGTGTTATTTTATCAATCATAATTGATGGCGCAGGTCCGATTCCTAGACATGTGACCGTTCCCGCTGGAATCTGAGTTAATCCGCTATCATGAATCTCTACAACAGGCAGATTTGAAAGGTGAGCTTTCCTCTTTATTTCGAGTAGGTGGTCCAGATGCTGAACTTTGACAATAACTTTTTTCTGTCCTGAACTGAGCCATTCAATGAACCAAGATGGATTGCTTGTCCGCACACGTTCTGCACCGGTCACAGCTGCATGAGCAACCTGTGCGGCCGTCTTACCAACACCGATCCGTAGTTCCCTCCTTACTACTATGACTTGTTTGAACTCCAATTACTGTTATGGGCTTAGCTTGATTAATAAACCGAGTTATTTATCTGCAATATGCTGAGATGAACCATCGCAAATACGACGTGATTATAGCAGGTGGCAGTATCGCTGGTTTATTGGCCGCTAGAGAACTGACCTCAAGACAGTCAATTTCTGTCAAAGTCTTAGAGGAAGACCACGAAATCGGTACTCCAGAACACTGCGGAGGATTAGTAAGCCTCAGTGGATTACGGAAACTTGGTATAGTGCCCTCTTCTAGAACATTTAGAAATAGGATTACCCAAGCTAAAATATGTTCGAGATCCTCAGAGTTCAGGTTAAATGCACAACGTCAAGATGTAATAGCCATCGATAGAAGAGATTTGGATAAACAAATTGCTTTCCAAGCCCAGAAAAATGGTGTCGAAATAAGTACTATATGTTCAATGAAATCAGTATCCCAATTGGTTGACTCGAGTGGGGAGGGGGCTAGAAATCGACCGAACGAACACTGTTATGCTGTAAGTACAGCTGAGGGAACAATGTATTGCAAGTATTTTGTCGACGCCAGAGGCTTATCGTCATTAATAAAGAGACAACGAAAAGGATTGTTACCGTCTGCACAATACGAGGTTCATGCTCCTTGGATCAATCCCAACACG
>JBKPHJ010000057.1:0-3197 GCA_046729835.1 Thermoproteota archaeon | reverse complement strand
GCTCCGTATGAATCCTCTCCTTTTGTTTCGGATCTCGATTTATCCCAACGATTGCTCTGACATTAATGCCTAACATGCCTTCGTTTACTATAACCGTGAATTTCTGGATTAAATCCCGCTTGGACAGTCGCTTTATTCTGCTATATAGAACTGATGCATTGATATTTAATTTCCTGCTAAGTCTTGGCACAGAAATGCTAGCATCACGTGTAAGCTCAGTCAAGATCTTCATATCAAGGTCGTCGAATCTTTGCACGTTTTACAATCATACTGCAGGCAATCTGGTTAATAAATGTAGTTTTTTCTAATATTTCATATCAAACGACGATGGATACTAGAAACCTAAATTAAAGGAAGTATTCCCATCGATCCGCCCCTTATTCGACCAAGAAATTACGAACAAAAACTATAATTTCTTCTGTGTTTGTGTATAAATGTTGTTTGGACGAGGTCGTATAAAGCGAGGGGATTACGTATTTGCGGCGCAGAAAGAGAATGATTATTGTATTTTGATCATAGGCAGAGTTCATGATGTTAGAGGCAGGAAGATTTTAGTCGTTGGTTCTTACATTCGCCCAATCGGCTTGATAGATAGAGTTAAATCAGGCACAGCACTGGGCAGGCCCGCACAAGTACTTCACAATCCTGACCCAAATAACTGCATATTCATGTTGATCGATCGAGTGGAGAGCGGAACGTTCAGCCAGGAGATCGACCAGGACCACACCAAAACTATATGGATAAACGAAAAGAGATTCTTCGTTCTGGAGGGCTGGTTACGGGAAAATCTTCCAGACCTATTTGCACAGATATTTAGAGCTTCAACAGATGAAGAAAGACAGTATGCCAGATCACTTCTTTTAGAAAAAATGAATTCATTATATGAAAGAGACTTGAAGGACCACCTTTATGCAGTGGCAAGAAGTACTAGGATTCTATAGGATCATTGAAAGTTTTATATTATGGTCAAACATAGACCAAATTCTGCAATGGAATATATGTATGCGGCTCTACTCCTGCACAAATTGAAACAGGATATAAATGAGGACAATGTGAGAAATGTCGTAAAGGCTACTGGAGTTGTACCAGATGATGTGCGAATTAAGGCTCTCGTTACTGCATTAAGCGAAGTAAATATCGACGAAGCTTTAAAGAGCACGTCGGTCACAGCGCCAGGTCCTTTAGCAGCGCCCGCTACTCCTTCAACTCCACAGTCGGCCGAATCAAAAGAAGAGGAAAAGAAGGAAGAAAAGAAAGAGGAAGAAGCCTTGGAAGGATTATCTGCTCTGTTTGGCTGATGTAAAGAGTGCAGTGACAGATGCTCTTTCAACCTTTACATAATTTGTAGGGATAAACCTGTAACAACAGTATTCAAACTGCCTTATACCCTTTTTTTGTCAGAATATTTGCCAGGTTAATGGCCCTAGATTCGCTGCTCGAAATGACAGCCAGAATCGTATCACTTGTTATATAACCTGCTTGAATTGATAGGTTCAAGGCATCTCGCCTAGCTTGTGCTATCATTAGATCTATGGTTTCCGAGGTGGGGTAGTAACATACCATTGCTACATTCAGTGCCTCGCGGAAGCCTCTAGCGAGTTCAGCAAAATATTCGTCCAAATCAATTCTCAAATCCTGCTCTTCAAAAAGCAAACCATCTGCAAGAGCACAATTCACTGAAATACCGGCTTCAATAGGCTTGATGTTTAGTTTGCTTAGTAGGGAAGCGAGCTTCTGCGATATTTCACCCCCAGCCTCAACGACTCTCGTGTCCTTCGTTATCCATATGCTTCCTTGGTCAATTTTAGTTGGGACCTTTGCTTCTTTGAACTCAGATAAAACTGGTCCAGGTGTTATTCCTGTGTCTCCGGCATGAACAGTGATTTCCTTGGGGGCAACGTCTCCTGTTTTAGCTGATAGAAAAATTTTACTCTTATCAAACATTAAATTAAGTCTGAAAGGATTGATGTCGGTAAATAGAAGCAAGCATTGTCCTTCCAGTCGGTTACTTAATTCGGCTAGTCGTGAAACACCATCGACCTTTTCAAACGCCTTTCTTACTACTTTATTTTTGACAACTCTGATCTTTATTTCGTTTCGGAATTTTTTTCTTATCTGCGTTAATTGGTTTGCCCTAACCTTAGTGATATTGGAAATGGCTATTGCATCATATTCTTTAGGAAATTTCATCATCTCTTGATACATTAGTCTTTTTTTCTTTGGATAGCTCCTTGTGCTATCACGGGTTAATTCTTTAAGAATCAAGGCGCCTAACCCGTTGATTCCACTCGTAAGGCACCCGACTTAGCAGGACTGCCCATGGTGAACTTAACAACCGCACCACGAATGTTCTTTTCTCCTTGTGGTAATTTTTTCTCAAGAGCCGAAACAAAGGCAGCAGCATTGTCAGTCAGTGAGGAATCGTCCATATTTTCATCACCAATTTTGGCAGATACACTTAACTGATTTTTAATGCGCAGGCGTATGGAAGTTTGAAAGCGACTGACAATCGTTTCCAGAGGAGCGCCGTACGATAACGGAGTGGGCATCTTACCCTTTGGACCTAAAAACTGACCTATGGACCTTCCTACAGCCGACATCAGGGAAGTATCGGATAAGAAGAAATCGTGTTTCATAACTAATTTTCTTGCCTCTCTCTTATTGGTTCCCAAACGATCGAGCTCCTCAGGTTCCAATACCGTATGGATACCTGCCTTTCTGGCCCTCATAGCCAAGTCTCCTGAACCAATTAGACATAATTCAGGGTCACCGCTCGCCTTGTGAGGTAGATTTACTACTTCATTCAAAATAAATCCCTTCTTGACGTCGATGTCCTTTAAGATTAATGTTAACTCAACTGATTGAGTAAACCCCTTCTTATTTGAGCCCTCTCGAGCTTGCTTTATTAGCATTTGAAGCTCTTTGTCGGTCACCAAATTTGAGTCAAAAAGACTAGAAGGAAAGCCTACTTAAAATCGTTTATAATGAGGAGGACCGGTGGATTTTCTGATGAAATTTTAAATGGGATTAGATATGGCGGGCCCGGAGGGCTTCGATCCCTCGACTTCCGGCTTCCTTCACTAGGTTTAGAAGGCAGGCGCTCTATCCAAGCTGAGCTACGAGCCCAACGTAAATGTATTCTTGAATCTTGTACGGGGCGGCATTCATTTGCCTTGTGATTTTCCACGGGATATTCC
>JBKPHJ010000056.1:0-4125 GCA_046729835.1 Thermoproteota archaeon | reverse complement strand
AATGAGAACTCACTAGCAAAACCTGATGGAAAGGTACTGACCTTGGATATTGTAATTCCTCCAAAGGATCATGAATTACAGATTGAAGGGATTAGGAGTCTAATATCATAAACTTATTTCTCTACTAATGTGTGTGTGATTCATTTTTTATTAATTGGCATGCAGCCTTGAAAGCCCCATTATGTTAGATTTTTCATCCCTCATTGGTATTCGTACCACTAGTGGTTGGCACAGTACCGCCACTCGGAGAGATATCTTCTTCCAGGCGACCTGGGAATGCATCTTGAAGCATTACTCAAATTGAAGTCACAATATTACCTCAGGATGCTGTTTAATCCAACAAGACATTTCTCATACTCTTCGGGAAGTCTTTCATCTACATATCTAGCAATGTTATCTTTTGCCTGCTGCCTCAGATAAACAACATCCCTGCATACTATAGACCTATCTACCTGTAGTATTCTCGCTATCTCGGATTGATTAGCTTCTCCTTTGCTCAGTAGTTCCAATACTTTGGCTTTTCGCCATTCCACCTGAAGGAACACGAGTAGAAGTTAGGACCAACTACTAACGTCTGTACATCCTCCTTTCTCAGAGTAATACCTATGATCTTTCTACGCACACTATAAAGTCCAATTTGGGCCAATCTGGACCTTTTAGCCTAACTGACGAACAACTCCTTAAAGACGCTTTGCTAGAATCTGGATTCAAGGATGTTGATACTGAATGGAAGTTATATTGCTATTTTGTTTGATCATTTCCCATACTGAGTTATTCCAAGACTTTGGCTCTGCCATTCGAAGAATAGATAGAAATATGCAGAATGCTGACTGAAACTTCATCATGTTACTAAGTTCAGATGAAAGGGACAAAAGATTATCGGCTCTAGATATAACGATTGGTTAAGATCTAGACGAACAGATAAGAGAACATAAAGCTAGTGCAAAGGCTCTCTGTCTGTGCATTTTGATCGGGAACTAATTTCTGCTGAAGAATTTGCCCAGAAAGGCGATTTAGCAGAAGCGTTCATCTACCGCATCTGGGCTGATATGTTAAACAAAACCCTACAAGATCTTGAAAAAGTGAATTAAATGCGGAAACTGCCTAAGGCGTACAATTGGAAAATACAAACAACTGTGTCCCAGGAACATTGGGGCGGGAGCATCAGCATCCGGTAACAAACCAGATCCGAAAGGATAGAGGAGGCCAAAGTGGAACGGGTGATGAACAAACACTGATTGTATGGACAAGTTCTGGTATGATACTATCTAATACAGTAACAGATCTACAAGAATTCTCTTTAGATCTATATAGCTAGACACACGCTAACAGCTTGTCTGGGTAACTGACTGATACAACTTGACGCATCTGTGCGCTCACATTATCCGTCTGCGCCTTCATGTCTTTCACCACTGCCATACTATGCTCAATTAGCGGCCTGGTTATTGAGAGTGTAGCTGTTCCATACATCTCCTTTGCAGGCGCTGGACTAATTTCACTCTCATTTGGTTAATACATTCCATGCATATATTGTTTGGACCTCTGCACTGCTTTATTCTATGGCAATAACTGCATAGTGTATAATCACCTTCTGATTTAGCCACTAGTCACTAAGGATATCATGTTTTTGATATTGTATACGGTGCCAGGTTCATTTCTTCAAATTCTATTTAAAGGATTGGCGGCTAAAGACCGGCATCTAGGAATAGAAATATTTCAGCGTATGAATATTTGTTTATTCACTTGCAGGTGATCGTTTGCCTGAATTCTAGATATTCATTCATTTGCATTCTATGTATTCAGGGCTATTATCGTCTTACGTATAATTTTTGTCGTTCTATTGTCATGGTATTATAGCATCATCAGAAGTGCAATAATCCTACAACTGAATATCAGAGGAATTATCGGCGTGGTGATGTAGCCACCAGAACCTCCAATCATAATGATAGGATGAGGCTTTTGAATTGGCTTTGGATTGCATATTGCGTCTGTTATCCTATAGTATTTACCTTCAAAGGAAGCCGATCTTTTATTACTCCTCATCGCCTTGATTATTGTTAATGCTTCGCCCAGCTGGCTAATTCTTGTAGCATGAGATGGAAAATCATATCCATATGCTTTATATTCTCGCCTATACCACCCTGCTCCTATTCCCAATTCTGATCTTCCTTGGCTAATGACATCCAAGGTAGAGATTATTTTTGCCAAAAGCGATAGATTACGATATGAATTACAAGTTATTATCTGTCTTTATTCTTTTTATGATTGTTGTTATAGAAGATAGTAAAGCGAGGCACATTCAAGAATATTCTTATTTAGATCATTTTTGTAATATGGAATTAAATGATCATATGCAAAAATCGAATCAAATCCAATATTGTCAGCTGCAACCGATATAGATCTTCATACTGTTTAACTGAATCGTTTTCTTGCTGTAATGATAGATCTCCCCCTCTTCATCATTGTGGTAATTTATTTTCTGTGTATTCGCTTGTGCTGCACGTGACATATCTTCGTAGGAAGAATTTGTACAGGATCCAATGAGTGCGACTGAAATTTTATCAATGTAATCGTTCTTTTTCACATCTCCAGCCATTTGAGAAATCGGCCGTGCGAGATCTGGAGTGTGAGGTCCCACGATGTGCGGCTCCAATTCAGAAAGATTAACCTCGATTAGTTGATCAAAATATTTTCTTGGATCCTAGCTCGGCAAGATGGCCTATTAATATTTTTTCACTGAATGTAAGTGGCCTATTAACAATTCCTCTAAATTCTGAAATATTGCTTTGTAGCTTGTTATAAACTGTGTAGACTAGCTCAGGAGTTGTTTCTATTTGAGAGTTGAACATATGGCGCCTAAAAAGATATGTTGAAACTGGTATATAATATGGCCTTTAAGTTTTGCAAATTGTTCTTACTTTCATCATCTTGTGTTATACCATACCAACAGCTATTCCACCGCCTGTTCCTATGGAAGAAGATTTGATCAATAGATTCGGGATACGTGAGATCTATCCCACGGTCCAAAGAGGAAGAGAGTGGTTCATGAATATGAAAGACCCATTTGAAGATGAAATTGTTTCATGCCATGTCATTGAATATCCATAGACCATAGGGCCTACCTCTCTTACTGTGCGCCTTCAGGAGTCTTGTATTCTCTTACAAGATCTTTAGGCATATTTTTTTCAATGTCTGCAAATTCTCGTTCGATCTCCAGTTGAGTTTCTTCAAATCCTTTAAAGACATCATCAAAGAAACCCCCTCTGCCTCGACCGAAGAATTTCCTATACCAGTCATATGGCTCAATATCGTCTGATTTCATTCTTTATAATTCGAGGGAATGGACTGAGGAGATATTCGTCTATTTGGGGCAAGCCGAGATTCCAATTTTAGCCGATAATTCCAAGAAAGGTTCTGGTAAATCTGCCCTTGGCGATGTGAAAAGCCTTCATACCCCTGGGCGTAAGACTATACATATATAGAAATACTGATTTCCTCTCTAAAGGCATCCAATAATTTCTTGGTATTGGATTGTTCATTTCTTGGGACGTAGCGATTCTTCATTTGATAATTCCACGTGTGCAGGATAATATAGTTGACGAGAAGGATATAACGATGATGATGACAATGAATTACCAGATGATGATGATGAATTACCAGATGATGAATTACCAGCAGCAACGGATGATAATTCAAGTGGAAGTGGAAAAGCATCTATTCCTAACTTTGTAGTAGAAGGTAACAATTCAAACAGTTTTCTTAGCCATATTGTAATCTGTACAAGTTCAGCAACTGCTTTTATCTGTGCTTCTGGCTTATTTCCATTCTTTGGCAATTATATCTCTTAATATGTCCTGACTGTTCTCTAATTCAGCAACACGTTTAAAGAATGCCTCTTCGATATAGGCAAACCTATCCTTCTGGTATACGCTTAGCCGATCCTGTGAGGCTTTCTTAATCAAGTGACATATCAAGACCAAGTTTCTCTTTAACATACTGCTGTGTTTCTGCAATGGTTAACCTCTCAATGGTTGCTGTCAGTACTGCCTTCTTTAACGATTCTCTTTGTGCATATGTAAGATGAACCATAAATTAATTTTCCCTCTCTCCTCTCTCCTCTCTCCT
>JBKPHJ010000055.1:0-5831 GCA_046729835.1 Thermoproteota archaeon | reverse complement strand
AAGGGTGGTAAGGATCTTAAGTGTTGTAGTCTTCCCAGCGCCATTAGGACCAAGAAATCCAAAGACTGTTCCATATTTCACATTAAATGAAATACCATTAAGGGTATAGGCTTTATCCTTACCATATTGTTTTTTAAGATTGGTAACTGAAATGCAGTTTTCATTTGGATCTCCGTGGGATGAAAATGCTTGGTTGCTGCTGCTTGTTCTATTATTTAACATCGAATCTCCCTCGGAATTAATAAGCTCCATTTCCTGCACATTTAGTTTATTCCTAGGTAGTAATATACAAAGTATAGTTTATAAATATGCAAGGCAATGAGAATACAGCCGTACCGTGCCCAAGTACTTAAATATAACTGACCTGCTCAGTCAGTCACCAAGCTTAGCTTTAGGCTTAAGCTGCTCATATCTCATTCTAAACAAATCAATAATTGTAGGTACGTCCTCTTCACCTTTTTGAATCCAATAGCTAATCCATCCAGATTGCGGTAAAACATGATGCGGTGATACACGTCCAGACTTGATGAGGTCCGTTCGGATATTCATAGGAAATGGGATGTCAGCTACGCGGTCACCATGTATATGTCCCATTTCCCTTTTGTTGATACGGAATTCTATGCCACCAAATTTATGTGGTTCTGCAGTAACAGAGGGCCAACTTAATAATTCCTTTTTAACGCTTTCCAAGAGTTTAGTCATAAATATTATTATGTCAGATTATGTTTATAAACATGCAGGTTTACAAATTATATTAATTCTAAGCTCGGATATTGTCACAAATAAAGGAAATATAATTTGTGTCGGGTTGGTGGTGAAGTTGTTTACAAAGTGTTCCAATTTAGACTTATTAGCGTAAACAAACTAAAATTAAGGAGTTAGTTAATGCCTGACCCTAATGCCAAGCGTATATTATGGTATCTTTTTGCTGGCTCTAGGGGAGGTAATAACAGAGTCAAGATCATTGAGTTGTTACGCGAACATCCGTATAATATAAATCAGCTTGCTGAAGCCCTTAGACTTGATTACAAGGCGATTCAACACCATATTTCTGTACTTGAGAAGAACAATCTAGTTAGTAAGGTAGGAGAAAAATATGGGGTGTTATATTTCATTTCTGATTATCTTGAAGTAGAATTATGTGCTAGATATGTTTATCTTACTCTTACCTCTTCTGAATGTGGTAGTTCTAATGAGAGAGAATGAGAATGCGAACCTCATATTAGTTGATCCTAAATTTGAAAGTAAGCTTCGATCAGCTATCGAAGGCTTAACTCCGTATTTTCACAAATTACTTTTAGGAATACCTAGGCAAAATTCATCTTACATAGTGGATTATGTAATCAATGATCTCAAAAGAGAAAATAATGCTTCGATCAATTACATCAGGATGAATATCTGTGCTATCGTCGATTTAACAAAAAACACAGCAAGAAACAGGACTTAAAAAAATTAACTAGAGAGGATATACTATCATATTTAGAGTCCCTTAAAAAGGCTGAAACACAAGATCCGATGCATAAATGGATAGGAACACATTCACTTTATAGGATAATAATTATCAAATTCTTCAAATGGTTATACTATCCCCACATTGAACCAAAAAAGAGACCAAAGCCAGAAGTTGTCGAGAACCTACCTAAATATAAAAGAAAGGAAACCTCAATCTACAAACCTACGGACCTCTGGAGTACTGAAGATGATTTACTTTTTCTAAAATATTGTCCAAGCAAAAGAGACCGTTGTTATCATACAATCAGCAGAGACCTAAATTGTAGACCACATGAGATTCTAAATCTACGAATAAAGGACATAGTGTTTAAGAGTACCTCCGATGCAAAACAATATGCTGAATGTTTGATCAATGGGAAGACTGGTTCTAGGCACATACCTCTGATCAGCAGCATACCTTATGTAAAAGATTGGTTGGAAGCTCGTCCATAAAGAGTTACTGTTACTTAATTCCTAACCTAAGTGATAGAGGCAGGCTAGGTAAGTTGGGTCCAGATGGCTTACGACAGAACTACAAAAATTATGAGACTAAACACTTTCCCAGCCTTTTGGAAATCGACATTCCAGAGGATGATAAGAATCACACCAAGGAATTGTTAATCAAACCTTGGAACCCTTACATCAGAGTTGCATTATTCACTAGGAACATAAAAGCGACTCCGAGAGTTTCTGTCTTATAGAAGGAGTGTCCGGCATGGAATCTTCGTATTTTAGTTACACTAAACATTGAGAATTTATGTCGTATTCGGGCCAGCTATCTTATACGTCTAGATCTTACATGCCCGCATTTAATGCATTTCTCCCAACTTTCTAGATCTCCCAGAATATTCTGTACGGATTTACGCTTAGACATATCATACTCGTGTTTACAGCCACGACGTCTCTGACGCTCCGAAAACAATAATTCTTGACGTTCTATTGCTTGTCCTAGTCGATTAGGCATTACATTTAGAATGTCATTTAACTCTCTATTTAAATATGGAGATAAATCGCTGAAATCTTTTGCTAATGTACTAAATGACTTATCATCTAATAAGTGAGTAAATCTGTCAGGGGTATACCCAAAGTCAGCCATCAAGGACTTGAGTCTCCATAGAATCTTAGGTGTTAACGAAGAGAGTGCACTTCTTATCCACTCTTCAGCTAATTTGTCTCTTTTAATATTTGGATCTCTTGAGGTGATTCCAATGTTGTTCCGGTTCATAGTACTAATCAGAACGAATGTAACAAAAACTCCAACAGCTATAGAAAAACTGAATAGTGCGTGTGCTAATATAGATTCACCAAAATCGGTCTTTAGATTTTTTGGAAACAGAGTACGTGTATTTAGGTATCTTTTATTGAAAAGCTTAGCTAGAAACCTCTCTGCCATCATTTCACCAGCCAATTTTGGCTCTAAATATGCTCTTTGTGATATGTGATAGTTGCCTGATTTTGGCTGATCTCTCCATACTGTACCAGATCTAATTAGTGGCATCATATGTACTCTAAGAGTATCTCTATGTACTCCTACAATCTTTGCCAATTCACCGTGAGGGAATCCCATGCAGTTTGGTACTGATAAAGTAGTAATGATCTCGTCTATTATAGCCTGTTTACTTCTTTTCCCTTCTTTCACCATTTTGATTCGCTAGATGATCCGCCATGAAGGCGGAAACACAATTAGAATATAAGATTGGTAATATTTAAGATTCATGGAGAATCCCAAAGATCCCCAAGATATAGAATATCGGAAGGTACAAGGAATAGTAGGTCAACAGTCTTTTAGTATTGTGTTACCCAAGTCTTACGCAATAAATCTTGGCATCGGAAAAGGCGATTTCGTAAAAGTTCGGCTACAGAATGACTGTATCATTATAAAGAAGGTAGATGAATGCACTTGAAAAAATTAAGAACTACAATACCAAACAGATTACTTTCCCCAGGATTAGCAAGCCTCTTTGTAGAAATTAATAGTACATTTGGTCACGCAAAAGAGCTAGTACTAAAAGCATACAATCTGGCTATCCAGGAAAAATACACACCTCAAGGAGCCAAACAATTACTGCTAGACAATATCAAAGCGTTCAAAAAAACACAGATGTACGCTTGTCTGCCGCCCGAGTGTAAAAATCCAATCAAGCAACAAGCAGGATCAGTTAGTCACAAAGTAGTGGTAAGTGTTCCGAAGTCGGAACAGAAGGCTGAGATGGAACAGACTGACCACATCAGTCATCCTACTTCTCAGGCCACTGAAGCTAGTAACGATCTTGCTAGGCTACAATCCGAAAATTTAACTCTCAAAGAGGAGATCAAAAATATTTCAGATAATGTAATCCCCGACGCTCTAATGAAAAAAGACAGACAAATTGGAGAGTTACAACAGGAAAAAGAGGAACTAAAACAGATCTACGAAAAAGAGATTCAACAAGTAAAATCAGGGATATCAAAAGACTCATTCATATCGGCTTCCAAGGAATACCGACCAAATGATTCTCAACCTCAACATACGAAGAAAATATCGCCAAAAGTTTACCTCAAGAACTTGCCGCTGATAGGAGATCTAACTCTTCCACTTAAAGTACATATCTATCCACAGAATGACGAATGTATGTTAGAAGTCGATAAAGAGATAGCACAACAAGTGTTCGCCAGAGTTTGTAAGGAATTAGGCTAGAATCAAATCTGATCATATGTGAAAAGATATGTATTATAAAATAGGACTTCGCATTTTACCTTCTAATAATATCATACAAGAGTACTTCTTACTATTATCAATGTTCAATGACACCTTAATGACAGTGACAGGTTACTGGGTATGAGTGTTGAAAATATTAGAGAATCATCGTATGAGCCTTGAGTGATCTGACAGATGCCATGGTGATGCACATCTATCATTTAGTTCATGAAGAGCTAAGGCCATTTTCTTATGTAGACTTCATAAAATTTGAAGTTGACGGCCAGGAATATAGAATGACACATGGTACGTTCCGAAATAACATCTCTCGTTTGATGAAAGAAGGGTTAGTCGATATTTCATATAAATCAAATGTTACTTTCTATACTCTTACAGGTGTAAAATTTAACAGAGCTAGTAGACTGGCAG
This sequence comes from Thermoproteota archaeon, assembly GCA_046729835.1. GTDB lineage: Archaea > Thermoproteota > Nitrososphaeria > Nitrososphaerales > Nitrososphaeraceae > TH5896. The sequence continues at coordinate 1,234 of JBKPHJ010000055.1, read as the reverse complement.
TGACACGTAACCATACGGGGGTTCCCATCATCTCATCAACATCAACACCACCCTTACAGATATCCTCTAATCCCCTGTATAGAATTATCAGAGACTTACCATTGGATAAGAATTCAGTCCACGACATACGACTAAGATTTGCCAGTCCACGAATTTACGCCATCATTTCTTCATTAATATCCAACAATGCTCTGGATTATGACTACACTGTAAATTCTAAAAGCAAGGACATAATATTGCCGGCCTGGAAAATAAGAGATCTACTGGTTAAGGCAACTATCCATAGGACTGATACTGTCAGCGTTATGATAGGATGCTCTCTTAATCCGATCGCATAGATATCAATGGTATCATCAGACTCACAAATGCGTTATCTGTTTTAGAAGAAAGATTGTCTCGAGTAGTTGATGAAACCCATGTTGTCAAGGGTGTCCAGGATTTTAGCCTGATTGTAGGTGATAGTTCTTCTGGTGCTGGCTGTGGTAATGTTAGCATGGGTAGTAATAGATTCTCTCGTGATCGCTGTAAAGATACTAGCATAATTCCAGCTCATTCAGAATGGACTGTTACTATGTGGCATTTTGGTGCTGATGCCTCTGTCGAATACTCCGGAGAGAAATTCTCTGTTACTTGGGAGATTGCAGAGGATGCGCTGGTAAGAGCCTATAGCAAAGTTATGAATAACAACAAGACAAGAATTAGACTGGAGCGTCAGGAATACCCAAAGACTACTTTAGCAAATATGATTGAACAAAAGCTCTCTCGTGATAAGAGATTCTTTTGAGGATATGATTGTGCTAATCTCTTGTATTTCCTTTTGTAAAAACAAGGGGGGGTCAGCGATTTTGACATCTAATAGACATGGTAAGTTTAAGGCAAAAAGTCCAGACCCCCCTAGTGCCCCTTTACCTTCCAATACTCTGTTTACATCCGAGAGAAGTAATATGGACTATTTCACTCTCGCAGGAGTCTGTAAATGCACTGGTGCTACAGAGAATGAGCTGGCAGTATTTGGATTAAAAGAAAATACTGATAATGCATTAGATTTTTCTGAAGTTAATTTCCCATCTTCATACAATGGAGGAAACCCAGAGATCTTCGTAGATGTAAAATACAATCCAGAACGAAACCACCTACTAATAAAGGTAAGAAACTCTAACTTTGGACTGAAAGATATAGGTTTTACAGAAGAACGGATTCACGCCATATTTGATGATCTAGATAGATTTCATTC
>JBKPHJ010000054.1:0-1326 GCA_046729835.1 Thermoproteota archaeon | reverse complement strand
TATGGTCTATTTTTTAGTATAGCTGCAAGAAGAGTAGATCTTGTCGTGGATGTCATCGTGATCTGTTTATCTTCGTAAGTCATACGTGTAGTTACGAGCTGCTGCTGCTGTGCTTCAAATCTGAGGTAAGGAGATATCTAGTGTCCTCATTAGGACGTATTTAAAAAATTAATTTTAAGCCAAAAAGGGTATCGTCTGCAGAAGCAAAAGAGCGCCTGCAAAGATATGGCTTTAATGAAATTCAGGAGAGAAAATATAGTTCAGCCAAAAAGTTTCTCAATCACTGTGGAATAAGAACAGATTGAACACGTCGTTATTATCATCGATTGTCATCCAGGCAGCCGGATTTCATAAATGATAGACAAATAATCGAATTCTTGTTAAACGATAAAAGAAGGAAAGCGACTAACCCGAGTTTTGGTATTGTCAATGAAAACAAAGCTATGAGCATCCTGACCTACTATCAGGCCAACATATCCAGATGGAGATTTTATCATGCTTTTGTCTGTCTGTCTTGCTTTGTTCAGGGCAATGCTAGAATACGGTACTACCAGATGATCTTTTGCGTTATTACATTGAGGAATGGTGCCGTGATACGTGCAAGATCAACAAGCCTCCTATCTACCTTCATCTGATTTTTTATGACTAGGTTCTGTTGGTAGCAGTACTTTACAGATTCTCTGTATATTTCTCCAATTATAGGAGGGTTGTCGTATAACCATGACTCTGCAGTAAAAAATTCCATTGTTGACTCCAAACTACGAGTTGTTTAAAATGCTTATACTTGTAAATCTGCTCCACAGGGTTTCTAAGATAAATTAAAGATACATCCAGTTACGTAACCTTTTGTGTGCACAAATAAAACCTTGTATTAGTAGTCCTTGTTAGAATCATGCATGTAGAATCATGCAATGTATTATGTCTTGTCACATACATTCACAGGTGATGTTACATTGCTTAATTTACCTTTTCATTTGCCAGTAACAATATAGCTTTTTTGTTATAGCTTCTCTCTTCAGCCAGAGGGATCGAACGTCCCGGAAAGGACGCAAATACTATATATTCTAAAGATCAAGTGTTATATGAGAAAACAAAATTCGTTGTCTTCTTTTGAAGAATCTGTAAAAGAAGTATCGGGAAAAGCTACAATACTTCATAATTGGTCCCTACAAGCTCTTGTTGCTGCTGCAAGATTAAAAACTGACGTGGAGAAAGGTCTTGATTCTCACGAAGTAAGGGCGAGACGCCAAAAGTACGGACATAACGTAATATCTAGTGTTGAGCAACGCTCTACAGCACAAATTCTTCTACTGCAGTTTAAGAATT
>JBKPHJ010000053.1:0-23318 GCA_046729835.1 Thermoproteota archaeon | reverse complement strand
CCAGATCAAATAGTAATTGGCCAGAAGTTATACAATATGTTGGAAGACAAACAGAAGGATACTTTTAGACAAGTATCAGGTATTTCTGATGTCTGGAATTATACAAATGAAACAACCGATGGAAGATATAATTTATATGGCAGTTTATAAGCACACCCCGAGCGAAAGAGTAGCAACATGTTTTGTAAAAAATAATGGTTGGCAATCTAAAATTTAAGTACAAAGATAACTAGAAGATATTTTACTCCAACAATATCAACAGTTTTAACATAAATAATTGTCAATATTATACATTCCAATATTAAATTGTTTTCGCTTTAGGTGGTAAAAGATTAGAAAAGAAAATCCAAAGGAGTCAAATACAGAAGAGTGGAGATAGACAATTAAAATACCTCCGAAAGACTTTCATCTCTATGTAGTAACGCTTGTTGGAGGTGAAGCATTAACATGATGAAATTAAAAAGGCAGTATCCTGATCTGACTATCAATACAAAAAATCGACGTAATCCTTCAAGAGGTATTTGAGGAGACATGGAGAGTGCAATAACTCGGTGCCTTCATGTACGATATTTTATTTAGGTGAGTCAGGAGGAATAAAAAGACCTCTTTTGAATTGCTGTAGATGTAGTAAATGATATACCAGGACAGCTAACCATTACAAAAATAGCAGGTACGTACAAACAATCGTAAGGATCAACAAAAAGGTGATCTATCAGCTTGATTTTTCTGTTACCACAGGCCTAATGGGCATCAATTTTTTAACCAAATTGCAATCGAAAGCGGGTCAGCATTTTCTTAGATAGTACTTAATGTATTGCGGGGATGTAAGTCCTCATGATAAGAGGCTATTATCAGACATATCGATTATATATTGACGGATGAAAAACCCCATAAAGAGGCAGTGGGTCTATGATCAAAAAAAGATTCCTATACCTTACACCATTAGCAATCTCTAAAATTTTAGCGAACCTTTTGGTGATTATGCATAAACTACATATTTTGAATTTAGTTTGCGTATGTACGAATATTTTCGGAGCCGTAAACAGATGGCGGTACGTATTAGTCGTGAAGGAGAAGGGAAGATGGAATAACACAATAATGATTGTGATAAATGACATAACGATGGGGTATCTATCGCTTCTTTCAATTAGGACAATTAATGTGGCGCTGCAACAGTAGTTTTTCTTCCTAGCGTATTAAGATAATCTTTACAACAGCTATCAGAGCAAAACGCTAAGAAGCCAATAATATTACTTGAATACTTCACTCCGCCTACTAGGTTATTATATTCTTTACCACATGATCTACAACGTACATGCATGTTTTTACTATTACTGTGATAGCGACTTTATATAAAGTTGTTTGGATTATTTGGATATGCCTTTAAATATCCGCACTTCATTTCTAAGTTGATAGAGGGGGTTTACATGACATTCCTCAATGGTATGAAGCAAGCAAGCAATAACAGTAATGGTCTTTAAAGTACACTTATTTTATATACTGGCCTTTTGTAAACTTTTCTGGGCAAATGGCGATACTTAGAGTATACAAGAGAAATTCAATGTATATCGATCTTCCCAGTCTAGTAGAGGGCATTAGCGAATCAGGTCTGGAAGATGGTCTACAAAAATTCTATAATAAACCTCTTGAAAGGGAATCCAGGAGCATCGTGGCAGGACCTAGTTTTCTGCAGTTCCTTAACAACTTATTTCATGTTCAAATATCTGCTGGAGACATAATACAGTTTGAACATGGAAATCATGGCAAATACTATATGCTTTCTATATCTGGAACATGGGATGAAATAATAAAACTAGGGTAATAATAAGAGGAAAACAAGGTATACACGAGTGAAGGTCATTTACGTGTGCTCTAACGACGTACTACTAGTTATCTATAACATTGTTTTGTAATATTCCCCACAGCTCATTCTCCCTATCTAAGATATGCTGTAATACAGAGCATCAAAAAATAGGACGGCTCTTACCAATACAAGGTGTCAATAGATCAGTAGAGTACTTGAATAGAAGTCTAAGGAAGGTTGCTTCGATAGATCCGATAAAGTGAGGTTCAAGAACTACAAACAAGCATTTGGCAGCTGTTTTAAGAGAAGCGGAGGCAAATCAGTAGATATGGCAGACTTCGATAAACCGCGGCCTTGCCACAATAAGTGCGGTGCCTGGATCTATTTCGATATTGATTCCAAACCATCTCATCCTTCACCGGACAAATGGATCCCTTTAGAGTACGTAAAGGATACAGGCGTAAAGACAGGACAAGTGCATCAGTGTCCGAATAGGTCTGGATATGAAGAGTCTAATATTGGAGGGCACCCAGAGCAGACAAAGACGGGTAAAATTCCAGCAACAACACCAACAGCGAGATCAGCCATAGCGGCAGCACTTTCTAGATACGATATAGCGCTATCAATAGCAGAAGCAGCACCATCTGTAACCGATAAACAAGATCTCATTATAGCTATGCTGGCTGATTTATTGAACAACATTGGTAAACTAGTAGATATATTGTCCGAACAGCAAGAACAAAGGACAATCCAGTTCGGTAAGCTCTTTGAGGCATTAGATAAGTTGATAGAATTAAATAAGAGGGAAGAAAAGAAATGAGTGCTACTAATTTCGTTATCGATAACCTGGTGTCATCGGCCTCGAGGTTATTAGTGATACTTGGCAGAAGACAAAAAGCAATCAACCTATCTTGTGATGGATTGCCATTGACACATTTTTATTGTTTATGAACCTTGATAATCTCTATCTCTAACATTACAAGATACCTTTTTGATATAGATCATGTAACATCTCATATACTTATTTATTCTATAGATCCGATTTCCGTGATTTTGTCATTAAGATAGGGCAAATCTATGGTAATGTACCATTAGGCTTATTTACTACGGCTGTTTTATCAAATCGGTAGTACTGGATGCGTGATCTAATTTAGGCCGTAGTATATCTGATCTTGTTCGCGAGGTACCTCTTTATTTTAGCATTTTAGGGAAGTATGCAAGTATCAAATTATTCCATGCAAAACCAGCATTATTCGGTTCAGCAGACGTCATCAATGTGTGCAATTTACACTGTACTCACTGTTATTGGTGGCTTAATAAAAAGAGTGATGGTGAACAAGACCACCTAAGTGCAGAGCAGTGGAGAGAAATAATTAGAAAGACATTCAAAAAACAAAATATTCCTATAGTTACTTTGGTGGGTGGCGAACCAACGATACGACCAGATATAATTCAGGTCTTTTGTGAAGAAATGCCTAAGAGAGTATGTGTTGTTTCAAACGGTACTTATCCATTAAAGAGATTTGACAATCTTTATTTTTACTGGATATCATTAGATGGAACACAGAAGGTTCACGATCGAATAAGAGGAGATGGCTCTTATTTGAAAACTAAAAAGAATGTCTATAACTATATTTCTGGCCCAGACCGCGATGGTAAACCTGCTTGGAAAGACATCTGGATAGCTATGACTATTAATTCATTAAATCATAATACTGTTACTGAATTAGTAGAATTATGGCATGAGACAGTATACAAAATAGCATTTCAGTTCCATACTCCATTTGTTAAAGATGACCCGTTGTGGCTGCCTTTTGGAGATAAACGAGATCAAGTAGTCGATACTCTTGTTGCTTTAAGGAAACGATATCCAAATTTTGTAGTAAACGGAGAGAAACAATTAACATTGATGAAAGGTAATTGGGGTGGAACAGGCACAACACCAGTACAGTGTCCTTCTTGGGCAATTCTATCTTTGGATCATTTGGGACGAGTTAAACAACCATGTTGCATTGGAAGCTCTGATACCAAAAATGGATTAAAGCCGATATGCGAACGTTGTGGACTTGGTTGTTACTCTGTACTAGTTGCAAACGGAATAAAGGGAAATAATTAGGTAGATCGCGAAGCGGTTAATCTAACGGCAAATATTATTCCTATATTAATATAAATGGGGGTTATACAAACAAAATTTCAACGTCTTCTAATGTTATTGGCAAAAGATGCAGTATTAGCAGCAGGAAGCATGATCTCTTGTAGCTTGTTAGAACGTTCTTGCTTCATTAATGCTTATTCTGGATACTACTTTTGCTTTATCTTGTGCCTGAAATATTGTTCTGTATGAATCCAGATTGGGCAATGTCATGTTGTTTGTTACTCTTGCTATAGATACCATCCACTATCTGCAAAGTTTCTTGTAAGCGTTGCATTTTCGGTTGCTACTTTGGGAGATGTCCAACCAGTAATCACGCTACTATAACTTTCAACATATGGTCCCGCATACTGATCGGAATGAGTTAATAATCTGCTTTTGAAATTCACTGCACGCTTCAGCGGTTTCTTTTATTCCATTTAAAGCGTGTTCCTCATAATTGTTACCTACATCAGCATAACGCTCAATTTGAATTTTCACTTCATCTAATGTGTTTCTAATATTGTTTCTTGTTTCATCTAATGATTCTTGACTGATTCGTTGAAATCGTCAGTGCTGCCGCTCCTTTCTTGTCACTTCTTGGTGAAAGAGGTACTTTCTTCTGTCAGTATCAAAGTGATGGTAATAAGTGGTATTTAGCACCATCATATACCTTCTAAATCTGAGCTGACATGACCAATGATATCGAGGTATATCAAGTTCAGGTACTGTAGGTTAACTAAAGCTGTAATATGTCGTTCCTATAATCCATCTCCTTTATGTAGGCGTATTGTTAATGTTGCAACATAATGGCCACACTTAGACTATACAAGAGAAATTCGATATTTGTTGATCTCACACATTTAGTAGAAGCAATTAGTGAATCTGGCCTGGAAAACGGTTTGCAAAAATTCTATAATAAACCTCTTGAAAAAGAAGCGAAGAGCATAGTGGCAGGACCTAGTTTTCTCCAATTCCTAAATCATTTATTTCAAGTTCAATTATCTGCTGGAGACATAATAAACTTTGAGCATGGGAATCAAAGCAAATACTATATGCTTTCTATGACAGGGACATGGGACGAAATTGTAAGACTTGGGTAATAGGAAGAGTATAGTAGTAGAGTGTGTAGAATTAACTCTACTCATGTGTGCTCTGAAATATAAAATCGTCTATTTCTTTGTTATGTCATATTTCCTATAGAACGCCAAAAGACATGACAACACGTGAAAATACTACATAGAGATCTGTCAAGTTTAGGATGCTGACCTTGAATCTATATGGACTCACGGCTAATTGTCCATAATGAAATGGGTACCGTTGAGGATTATGTTGTTATAGTTCTATCTAACGGAACCAGAGAGACCCTTCTTCATCTCTAATGCTTGCCTTCATTCTTGCTATCATCTCTGAAGTTATTTCTTCTTGATTTATTATATGAATTTCAGTTATATGTTTAAAAGCCGTTTCCATAACTAGTTCCTCAATAGTTGCAGTGACCATATAAGAGCAATCTAGTCCAATATCACTGCAAGATAATTTTTTTCTCACACTTTACCTAGAGCATTTTTGACTATTAAATCTATTTTAGAGACAAAAATGTTATAGTGTGATATTGCTCACTATACTTTCTCTCATTCTAGAAAAGTATTTCATTTGATAATTCCATTGTTGCGTCTTCTTCAAAATGTCGACCTAACATCATATATGAATTATTATTGGCTCTTTGCAGCCTGCATTCTTCGGGTTAGTTGATACATATTATCATGACATTGACATTCGCAATTTCTTGTTATTTTACAACCATTAACAATGTCTAGAAATTCGCCTACACATAAGCCATGTTCATATTGCACACACTTTTCCGATTTATATCCACCCAACTAGATTCTTTATGTCTATATTCTATATATGGATACATGTATAAATCGGAGATATTAAGATCAGGCAAAGGAACACAGAAAAATCGGCAGAAACCATGGAATCAAGTGAGAAGTAAATAAGATAATGCGCTGATATGTCCATGAATACTATATTTGGATCGATGCATTTTCAGGTAATTTCTGATAGAATTTGAACAAACATGAGAGAAAAGATTGATATTACCAGCTCATTTATTAAATGAAGAATGGCAAAATGTACAAAATGCTCATCTGAAATTGGATCAAATGGCTATGATATCGAAGAATTAAGTCTCCCTACGAATACATGTTACTTGGTCTCCTGTAAGCAATGTAAGACAGTTCTTGGAATTGTTCAAGAAAAATAGCTAAACAAACAGTATTTCACCTGCTCTCGTGAGAGCACGTTCTTATACATTGTCATCCAGAAACTTGTCTATTTAAATGAATGAATTAGGTAAACGCATGAATTTCTACTAGGTTGGAATGAGAAGATGACAACCAGATACATGCACGATTTTGGTTGTAATTAAAAGAGAAAGACATTAGCATTTGGTTGCTATTCTAAAAATATAAAGGGTTGAGAATTGAGTGAATTTTTTGTAGACTTCTGAAACAAAGGGCATTGAACTTTCTAATATGGAAGCAGTAGACGTAACTGGTGAAAAAGTGGCATCGTTAGTATCGAAGGAAGTTATTATGCCATAGGAATATGTCTGTACCCAGGTTGACTCACCCCTAGATGAAGGAACACTCGAAGGATATGGAGTTGAACATCCTAAGCATGGTTCTAGACTTGATCTAAGGATTGCTGAGCGAACAAAGCATCCCGATAGACAACCGGTTTTCGAAGATATAAAGTAAAGGCTAGTACAATATCGTACTATGTAGAAACCGATAACGCTAAGTATAATGCAAACGGAAGTATGCAACATTGCTTGAAATGCGGGCATAGCAAATCTGTATGGTCTATATTGTAAAATTCAATCCAGACAAATATGGAAGAATTTTTTAGGAAAAAATAAAGTAGACTTAAAAATTATTTGTAGAATTCTTATCTCTAATTTCCTGCACGAATGAATGTCTCCGCTACCGTTTATAAAAAAATCAAGAATTTTGGAATCAACCCTGTCAATTGCTATACCTCTTCGATCACCACTCTTCTTAGCGCTGCTAGTACTGGATTTTCCTCATTACTGGTAAAATGCTTAGTATTCCTTTCATAAGACTTAATAATACTAGGTTAAAGAACGAAAGAGAATAAAGAATAATAATATTTCTTCTACCTGCATACCTACGCCATTGACTACTTTCTTTTACGTCTCTCGGCTTTGGCATACTTTTTGCTTTCTGATCTCCGCGCACTATATGCATGGGTTTTATTTCCTTTGCGATGAGCCATTGTATAGGGGAGCAAGGACAAAGAAATAAATCTATCTCCAATGGAATTATATTGAGTTTAGTAGATTTATATTTCTCTATTATTTTCCTTAAACAATAATACCTTGAAAGCACCTTTTTGAATTTAGGATAAATATACTCTAGCATGCTCGAATGTCATAGAATGGTAGATTCTTACACTTTTGTCCCATCTCTGGTGAGAAGTTGTAGGTTGTAGGTGTTGATCCTGAGACGAATCCAATATATGCCGTAAGTATAGAGCCTTGTTTATTATCTGCAATCGATGTTGGAGGGAATAAAGTACGCAATACAACAATAATCGGTAGGGTTTCGCCTTATCAGCGAACAGTCTTCAATATTATTATTATTTTCCGCATAACTTAATGATTGTCTTCACGAATCCATCTAAGTTCTCTGTTCAACTTCTATCAGCTTTAATTGCTGACTGCCATTGACTCGCTCATTTTTTGTGTCAAACCCCGAATTGTTAATGATAATTCTATCTCTGAGGCGTATAACAGGAAAGGTCAACTATAAAGGATATAAAAGGAAGAGAATAAGCACTGCTTGAGGGTGATTTACCTAGATAGTGATACAGATGGATTGCTGGAACCGAAGAATTTAACGTTACACTAATTTGGTAAAAGACATGTTGCTTAGCAAATACTTTGGGTTGTGTAGCAAATAATGAATCCAATTTACTCTCTATACGGTAAAAAACTTTACTTTGACGATGTTTCCGTTGAATTTTACTGCTGAGATTACGATAGTGGTACAATTCACGTAGCTTTATATACCGTGGTATGTATATAATACTGATCATAAAAATGTCACAACCAGTATTAGAATGGGATAAAATGGTACATAAAAATGTACTCACGATCGATAAACAGGATGCAGGAATCGTAATTGCTACAGCCAGCGACAAAATTACAGTTAACTCTGAAGGTTCAAAGCAACAGTATGAATTGCCTAAAACCAATGTTGAAAGATTCAATGGAAGTGAGGTATTTTTGAACATACCGCATGCAGAATTAAGTAACTATGAATTGAAAAAGTAGTAGAACTAAGGAAAACCTGAGAAAATAAGACTTAAAAGGGCCTAAAAAGGAAGCAGTAAAGGATCGAAAGCTTCTGCAAAGACTTTCGAACGCTGCCAGTTGAGTATGATCTCGAGAGACAGAAGATAAATGTAAGGATGCAGAGAGCCTTATTGACTTATTCGAAATTCATATCTCTTATGCTGAATGTTCGTACTAATTTTATGCAACTCATGTGCTAAATATGGTATTATTTAATAAGTTATTCAATGAGATACTGTTTCTGCAATAACACCAAGCCTTAAATCGGTTACTGCTTTAGCGATATCTGCAGGGCAGCTCTAGGACTTAAAGGCGTGATTTCATAATATAGATGGGGTTTGGATTTCGTCAAAATGACGAGAGATCACCTTTCCTAAACTTATTGACCTGATCTTCTAGATATTTGATATAGTTTTCGGATGCCTGCTTATGCACGTTTATGGTCAAGCCAATCTTTCTTACCTGATGCAAGAGATCATCAGGCTCAATGGTCCTACCCGTGGAGACTGCGCTGTAATAACCTTCAAGTGATTCTAGTGCCTCCTTTTCCTCGACTATACTATTATCCTTCTTACGTTTCAGATCTTCCTCACTCATGTCTAATCTCGATATAGCTTATGAGTCATGGATTTAAAGCATTCTTATTTAATGCCAGAACATCAAGGAAAGCCGGAAGGCATCTCAATGACGCCACAACTCTTACGCCATCCGGAATGGATACAACAGATCGTCATGGCTCGTCGCTTCCTTGTCTAGATTGCCAATGGCATCCTCGACAGCCGCACGCAATACCGTTGCTTTTAAACCCAGGCAGGCAATCCAACGGCATTGGTTATTGGACCAAAATATGCACATAGTAACTCTTGTTTATCTTGAATCCCTGAGGTTTTACGAAGGCGCATTATTTCCTTTCTTTCATCTTTGGTAAAGAGTATTCCAAAGGTTTTCTACACTATAATAAGGGTCGATTTCTTGATGGATTTCTACATGGCAGTGTCTACAAAGTAGGTAGTACGATAGTTCCTAAGGATTTCTATGATAAATGTGCTGCCGATCAGATATCCTCTATTATGTTATTCCCAATAAATGTCAAAATATCGTGGTCTGATTAGACCGGATGCTTTCAGTAACCGGATAGATTCTCTCTTCATGCTGTGATGGCGGCTGCTGCTCTTTCTGTTCCTGTTCCTGCTGCTGCTTCTGCTGCTTTGACTTCAACATTTGTTTGAACAGCTAGCTTAAGCTCTTCTTGTATTTATTCATAGGATATACTAGCAAATATGGTTTTATTTACTTATTCTGAGCATTGGAACTCTTCTTTTACAGTCCTGATTCGAAAACTCTTTTTATGACATCTCTTGATGCGATAGATGAGTTAGTGAGTGTATTGCCAGGCATAGCGATGAACGATATTCTTAGAAAACCTATACAACGTGCGGATCTCCCCTCTAAGGTAAAAATAGCGCTACATAACCGATACTAGGATCTCGAAACGTACGAATACCATTTTAGTAGTTATGTTTATCAGACACCTATAATTAGATAAGTCAGGGAGGACAATTCTAACCATTACGGAAAAGGAGTACTATTTGTATTAAGGTATATTAAGGTACTTGGTCTAATTTACCTGCGGAATCTTCTCAAATATCTCTCTACTTCTAATTCTAAGTGTGACATCAGTGATTCCAGCTGCCCCTGCTACGTCAAGCATGTTTCTCGGCTCGTTATAGTATTTGCATGACACATATAGAACTGCCGCTGCTATGCTCATAGGATCCTTTCCATCAGACATTCTGCTTGCTATAACATTATACATATAATTTAGAGCGTGTCTTTTGGTTTTTTCGCTTATGTGGATTCTATTTGCAATCCTTGAAAGGCATTTCACCGGATCTATCGAAGGAACCTTCAAATCAAGATTTAGGAGTATTATCCTATATATTCTCGAGATCTTTCCGTATCTGATATTGGTAAGTGTCGCTATTTCTTTTAACGTTCTTGGTATTCCAGCATCTCGGCAAGCAATATACACGGAAGCGCTTATGGCCGCACTTATTGACCTTCCTTTGACTATTTCTTCTTTCTGAACCTTTCTGTAGATGTACGCTGCCTTTTCTATTGCTGAGTCAGGTAGTCCAAGCTTACTCCTCAATATTCCAAGTTCATGAAATGCGATTCTTAGATTCCTGTCTGTTGAAGACATAGATTGTATTCTGCTATCCCATTTTCTCAATCTTCCCATGAGCAAATGCATTGTAGCATCCAAACCTTTTCCGGTTGCATCCTTGTCTGCTATTCCAATAACGGTAGCAAGACCTTTATCGTGTAAAGCTAAGGTATTTGGCCTTCCGCCTCCAGTACCTTCTCTTGTCTGATCAGGACTAAAGGAATTCCATTCCTGAGCATTTTGTGGCATCTTGACATCACCATCAATAACTATTCCGCAATTAGAACAAATTATTTCACCGGATTGTGAGTCTGTAATCGTAGATGAGTGTTTACTACATATGCTAAACATGACTGGATTTTGTCCCATAATAATTAATTACACGTTAGGTATATATAAACGCCTTAGAAATATGGCTAGAATAAAGTGGGCCTTTGGATCACTATATCCGTAATTGCAAAGATTTATGAGCAAAACAGTATTAGAGACTAGTTAATCATGTGTATGATCGATATTATATAGATTGATATTTGCCTACGATTTTAATACTATATTGGTACTCATTTGTAACTTACTGACTCCAACCAATCAAGCAGATGGGACACAGCTGGTCTTCGCAGGGGGAATCGTGTTATTGCAAATATCATAGCCACTTTGTAGAACATGCTTTAAAGTCAATTTATAGACTAGTTCGTCACAATCTGTTACCTCCAATACTCTTTTTCACCTTACTTCCTCTGCTTTCGAAATTTCTTGTGATAGTAACTCTATATTTTTACCGACTGATATGCAATATAGTACTGAAATACGTCAATCCTGAAATTCACTAGATTTTGCTAGACCCGTGCTTATGCAAATGCTCGCCTACATGAAGGTGTGGATGTGAATGTTTGATAGATCTTTCATGTACATGTGTCTGGTATAACCTGCAAATATATGCATAGAGTGAACTTACGCCAAAAGCTGCCGTTCCAAACAATACTATTGTAGCCCCTGAAGCAGAATCAAAAAAGTAGCTGGAGTACATACCAAGAAATGCAGTCAAGACGCCAATTGTAGTTGATGCGATCACCATTTTCATAAAATTATTTGTTAGCATTCTAGCAGATATTGCCGGTGCGATGATAGCAGCCGCTAATAAAGTAACGCCAACGCTACTCATGGATGCAATCACAACAGCTGCAAGAGTCAACGAGAAGATTAATTCTACCATATCTGTTCGTATGCCATAAACTTTGGCTGTCTCCTTGTCAAATATAGTAAAAAGCAGTCTCTTCTGACAGAAAAATACAAAGCATGCAGTTACGCAAGTTACCAGCACAATAACGGCAACGTCTTGATCTGTTATTCCAAGGATATTGCCGAATAATAATGCTTCAAAGTTTCTAGTATAGCTTCTTGTAGTACTGATCAGCAAGACACCGATTGCAAAGCCCGCCGTTGTAACTACACCTATAGCAGCATCTGCTTTGATCTTATTTCTTCTAGTTATCTCATTGATAAGGTATGCGGAAAGAAAGCCCCAAACTGCTGCTCCAATATAAAAGTTGAAACCCGCGATGAAACTAACAACTGCACCTCCGAATATAGCATGAGACATTCCATGACCTATGTAACTCATTCCTCTTAGTATTATGTACACTCCCATCAATCCACATACTCCTCCAATCAATATAGAGACTAGAATTGCATTTGTAAAGAATTCGTAATTAAATGGTTCGAGTAACGGCTCCATGAATAGTAACTGCGCAATTGGCCCTAATAGTAACAATATGATCAATTTACTGATCCTCTTCCAATTCTTTCTATGTCTATATCATTATTTTTCATTTCTAATTTTGTCATTTTCATTCTTGTCACTATCGCCTGGAGAAGTATATCCCAAATGAATCATCGAGGAATTATTGTCGTTGTTGTTATTTATGAATGAAGTATTATTTTCACAATCCACCAAACCATATGTTCTCAATAAATTACCTTCACTTAATATCTTTACAGGCTCACCTTCCGCGATTATACTTCTGTTCATACAGAGAACCCAAGGGAGTCTCTTTCCTATTCCGCTAAGATCGTGGGTAGTCATTATTATCGTCATATGTACTTCATTATTAAGCGATCTTAAGATTTCCATTATATTCTCTCGAGTATTATAATCAACCCCGGAGATCGGTTCATCCAATACTAATATAGTAGGTCTACGAATTAACGCTCTTGCAAGAAAAACTCTTTGTTGCTCTCCTCCAGAAAGCTCTCGAATCTGTCTATTTCTAAACTCTGAATTATATATCCCAAGGTCGTCCAATATTATTCCAATTAACGTGTTAGCATCTTTCGAAAGCCATGGGAAGTAGCCTGATCTATCCCAAATCCCCATTCCAATAACCTCCTTTACTGTCACCGGAAAGTACCAATCGATGCTTTCTACTTGGGGAACGTAACCTATATTTTTTGAAACCTGAGAGTAGGAATAAGAATGCTCATCGTCCAAGAATCTTACTGTCCCTTTCCATGGCTTATGTAGGCCAACGACTATTTTTAGGAGTGTAGACTTGCCAGAACCACTTGGTCCAAGCAGACCCACGAATCTTCCTTTAGGAATGCTAACATTCACATTTTCTAAAACAGGTTTGTGTGGAGCATACCCATACTCAATATCATTTATTTTGATTAGAGTGATAGATGTCACACTATTTTCTTTCCAATTCTTGTTTAGCATTTAATATATTCTCCAAGACAATAACGGTAAAATCGTTGCGAGTTTTCATATTACGAATCTCTTTGAATAATCTTTCTCATCGATACCGATCTTCTTTTTATTCCCTATCAGAGCATTGTAGTAAAAACCAAATAATTGGATAATATCGTTCATTTTTCTATTCATCTCTCACTGACCCGCTCACTTTGAGTCGTGTCTCGCTGACACTCATGCCTCATTCTTACAGTCATCATTCTGGAAAGTACGTATCCTGGGAGCTAACTTCTGATAATGCACTTAGGTCACCACCTAAAGGGAGAAGCAAATTTTTCATATTCTCCAGCATCATTCCAACATAGGAATTTTGAGGATCCCCAGGATCACCTGGCAAATCATCATCACTAAGTGTGCTAACGATCTTGACATTCGCCTCCTTCGCGATTTGATCGACTACTTCGGTTGGAAACACTTCGGAGCCAAAGATAGCGGGCACTTTTTCGGTCTTTATTTGATTGATCAAGCCAGCTACTTTTCTTGGTATAGGTTGACCAAAATCTGAAGGCTGGACCGCTCCTATTACAACCATACCATAACGCCGTGCAAAGTATGCCCAAGAATCATGGTATGTGAGAAGTTTTCTATTCTGCTCAGGTACTGATTGGACTGCCTGCATGATACCTTCATCTAGACTTTTTAACTTTGTAATATATCGATCAGTATTTTCGGTATAATAACCAGCGTTTGCAGCATCGATCTCCATCAGTTTGTCTCGAGTAAGATTGGCGAATTTCATGGCATACGCTACATTAAGCCAGAGATGAGGGTTAGGATCACCGGCTTCCTTAGGAAAGCTAAAATCAAATATATATTGATCAGGCGTAATGGTGCTGTCTCCCAGTTCTAGGATCTGCAGATTAGGTTTTGCTCTCTGAACTTCGTCAACCACTTTTTCTATATTCGCTTCTAGACCAAGACCATCTATGATCACAAGATCGGCGTCATTTACTTTAACGAGGTCGGATGGTACAAGCTCAAATGTGTGTGAATTAATACCCTCCGGGACAAGACCGGTTAATTCTATCTTATCGCCTCCCACATTTTTCACTATGTTGGTAATTGGAGAAACTGATGAAACAACATTTAGTTTTGTTGAAGATGTCGTATTTGCTGCTGATGCATTATTAGCTGCAGCAGAAGATCCGTTGATATTAGTTCCTTTTGTCATTGTTGCTTTAGATGACTCATTTAAGCCCACAGTAATTTCAGTAGTCGCATTCGCCAACTGCAAATTTGACGAAGTAATGTAGACTCCAAATATGGGTATGCTACTTAAAACGAGACCTTGTATCGTGGACTTTAGATGGATCACGGGTAAACTAAGAGACTGAGGTATTAAAACTTTATTAGGTAATATTAACTAGTCATATCTTTTCATTGGTTTATCACACTTATTTCGACATCGATGTAGGCACCCTACTTTATTGAATTAAAGTACTGTGGTGCCCTATCTAATCATTAACTGTCTGATCGAATCTGAGAATCTACGGAGGACGATATCGTTCCTTTCAGAGTATCAGCATAGTGATCAGAGAGAGATTTTAAAAAGACAAGGTTGTCAGGAATACAGATGTTCCTGACTGATGCCTGATATTCGTCTACTAATCTAATAATTGACGAGTGTGATGAGCCTAATTTATCTAGTACAACATTTCTGATCCTTTCATGGGGAGAACTTTTTATTCTGTCGTAAGTAACATCTGTTATAGCGGCCATAACAAACACGTTGGGCATATCTTCTAGAACATCGTCTTCTATATCCTCCCAGTCATCTTGTAAATCAAGTAAGGCTTGGTTATAATGAAGAACTAATGAAACATTTTCATTGAAGCTTGGAAGCTTAGCGTCCAAAACTCTTGCGTAGACCGTTAATGCGTCAGAGGACTTGAATAGATTAAAATGTCTTATTTCCTTATATGTAAAAGTGCAACCTCTAAGTGTACGACATCTGATTAGCTGCTCAAATTCCCAAAATATCCAAAACTGCTTTAATGAATAATCTAAAGAGTATTGAAGATGTTGTATATCGCTTCCTTTCAGGAGGAATTCATTGATCGATGAACGCGCCTTTTTTGCCAGCAGATTGTATCCATCACCGCCAGTTTCAAAAAATCTATCGGAGAGAAGAATGTATCTAGCTAAAAGCCTTACGATTCTATAAACCCATAGTGCCTGGTCTATATCTTTTGTATCAAAGTAGGTAGCGATGAAGTAAGTAGGATCCTGCGCTTTTTCATCTATATCCCGAAATGTAGCTGATAAAGGCTGGTCATACGTGCTTAATAGCACATTTAAAGAGATCATCTTCTCAATGAAAGTCAGACTATCATCAGTAAAGCTTAGCTCATTAACCAATTTTGAAATTTTATCCAAAATACCCTCGCTGTCAGAATCTCTCGGCTTTGGGGTGTTGTTTTCTATCATCTGACATCGTTGAGATTCCATTATAGTCTTCATCCCATAATTATAAACATTGTGAGGCACTAATCATCAGCGGGGCCATGATTCGATACACATCAACGCCTAAGGTTCTTCTCGCAGTTCGACGCGCAAATCTGCTACTGACTGCATAAGGAAAATATGTTACTAATACAACAAATCTTGAACTAATTACATATGAGTTCACACCGTCTGTAGTAGGCCGAATTGCCTAAATACAACCTTATGGAGATTAATAGAGAATAGCAAAAATGCGACGCGGTATCACCATACTGATAATAGGAGCGATTCTTCTAGCTGCAAGCGTAAGTATTGCAATACCTTCAATCTACGCAATTGCTTCCTTGGCCGAATCTATGCCTACAAACATTTCTACCAAGGACGTCATTAATTTCGCTCTTAACTTCAACCAAACTGCGATCAAAGAATCACTGAGGGGCATTGGTATCGATGTGGGTTTGGCTTTTTTTGGGATATTAGTGAGTGTCACTTTAATGGTTAACGGAGTTATCGCAATCATTGGGGGAATTGTTATAGTATTTCTGGACAAGAGACGGAGCAGACATAGCCCAATCTCGAAATGACGCAGATTCATATGTGATACTGATCGATACTATCTCGATATTTTTAGATCCATCTGTCTCCTTCGTAAGGGATTCTGCGTGGATGAAGCGTATCATCATAATCTAAGCGTCTTAGCCTTGAGTGCCCTAATCAGTTTCACATTTCAAAGCGCCCAGATTTCTGGTCTTCCTTGCGTTAGCACAATCTATTGATAGAAATATGACTTTGCTAGTTTACCCTTCTTTCTTTCGGATTCATATATTGGACTTTCTTCGGAAGATAGATTTTGGCCAATTAATCCTTCTTTGCTTTGATACAGACATGCAATCTTTTAGTGTGATCCCAGATGAGGACCAATCGTGACATACTTCCTAAGATTATCCACACGAGCAATTGTGTTAGTAGAGCTTATCCCATTATAAGAATCACATATCAATTTCTGATAGGGCTATACCCAGCTTTTTATGTAGTTGGATTGCGAGCGACGTACACAACCACCTCGACAGGTGATGACAAAACACGGTCCAGTCGTGAACTCAGTCTGAATAGATTATGTTAGGTCGAATGTTGCTAATAATCAGGATATAATTGCGTTAAACGCTTTCACATTGCCAAGGCCGAGGCTGCTTTAGAAAAGTATATTAGATTCTCATGCGTCTTGGAAGATAATGAGAGGAAGAATCGCATCATTTGCTATAGGCTCAGCAGTAGGCAGCCGTCGGGCACAAGCAGCAGTGAAGGGACAACAAGAAGCACAACAACAAGGATACCAACAAGCACAACAAGAACAACAAGCACAACAAGCACCACAGAAAGCAGCCCAGCCTCAGCAGGAAGATATAACCCAGAAGTTACAAAAATTAGCCGATCTACACAAGCAAGGTGTGCTAACAGACGAAGAATTTCAGAAAATGAAAGCGGATTTAATTGCAAAATTATAGAGTACTGGAAACTAGAACCTCCTATCCTATTTGTGATTGTATTATATATAGCCTTGAGATGTGATGGTTAGAAATCGATCAAAGCACCCGAATCACTGTTTGATTCGTTTTGGCACAAGGCATAGGTGCACGGCGCAGTAGTAATAAATGCCGTAATAGGCGAAGCCATAAGTAAAGGAGAAATCTCTGGATAGTTTGGGTCTAAAAATGGAATAAATGATGTAACTTTTTTGAAGTGCATTTTTAATATTTCAATATACGAACAGCAAAGTTTAATCGCAAGGTATAGCTATATGATCGCGTGTCCAATACACAAAACAAACAAATTGCTCGGAGATTTGTTCAAGAAATATTTAATGAAGGCAAAATAGAGCAGGCCAAGAACTTTGTTACTCATGATATAATCTATCACGGGGCAGAAGAGGTGAGAGGCCTAGAAGATTTCAAGGAGTGGATATCTGAAGATCGTAAAGCATTGCCAGATATGCAGGTTACGATATTAGACGACATTGAGGAACAAAACAAAGTTGCGTTACGGTGGACCTTGAAAGCCACTCAAGAAGGTGAAATTCTTGGACTTCCAGCAAGCCATGAAAAGTTTGAGACTAACGGCGTGGAAATTCTTCATTTTGAAGCGGGGAAAATAAAAGAAGCATGGACTATATATGATGGGCTTAAGCCAGCGTTACAGCTCGGCGTCGTTGAGATAGTACAGCCGACGGACTCTAAGAAATGATATATATAAGTCACTTATCACATCTTTCCTACTTCTATCGCTATAACGTATTTGCCGTCTCTTAACTTCCTTCACTCTTATTTCAGGGTAGGTCAGTAAAAATAGTCGGAATCATGCCGACACCTGATGTAGATGCAGAATTTCATTACGTTATAGATAAACTGGAATGGTTTGGCATACTCTTGTAGCTTCTATTTGTCTATTCCCCTGAACTTACCCATCCATTCTTCAAATATAACTCTCATACATTCACGGATATTGATATATGTTCGGCCTTTCGTACTCGTTATTTGAATGAGTTACCGTTTTATGATGATGTTTTACTGTTGATACTACGTGTTTCTTTTGTGCTGCCTTCTCACCGTATACGCTTTTGAAGGAACTATCGTCTTAGCCATTTATGAATCATGAAATATTGGTCCTATTTTATCGTTTAAGCAATTATCACCCTTTTTGCAGCTTTACTATTGATAAGAATGGCACTGACTATCTTTACATTCCTACTGGTATCAGTACCGAATTTAGAATCGTCAGAAACGGAGAGCAAGAGCGCGAAAACTCTGACAAAATTAATGTTAGTCAAATCGATAATCATGAATAGAGCAGACGATGTCGTTACTACTTTCGCCTTTATATTCCGAGACTATGTTACCAATTTGGGACCTATCCACTCCTTGGAAAATACATGATTCTTCTCATTCTGGTGGAACCGCAGATCTAGCGAAATATAGAAAGTAGTAGGGCAGTAACAGAAAAATCGATCTTAGAGTCAGTAAGCAAAAAGGGCGACTATAAATACCCCGACAGACCCTCGCTTCTTTTGGTGATTCATCAGCCTTGTCAGTTGGCACGTACGCAATTAATCACTCAAGACTTATTCTTTCGTTGACTAAGTGTTGTAATACTAAGACATCAAGTTCTAAATGCTCTTGTTAAGTCTCATGTTGTGTTCGACTCTACAAAAATCCTATATTCGGTTCCCTATTCTATAGTTACTCATGAGCAACTCATGAGTTTTTTACCAGGCAGCGATTGGTACAACTCCGACGATGTAATAACTGGGGTTATCTCAGACTTAGCATCTGAGTATGTTAAATAGGATTTAGATTCTAGCCTACGATCAATCTCTCTAACGATCGATTCTTTATGGTAATTGATTCTGGTAAGCTCAGATAGTTCGGCCCTCTCTCCTTCCTCAAATGATAGGATTTTCCTAAACATTGAATCGACGGCAAAGACATCATTGCCATAGACAGGAGATTGCTTAAACGAATTTTGGGGCCGGTCATCTAACTGACGAAGGGTTTATCATGCAACACTTAATTAGTGCGATTAGTTTGTGAATTATGTGTGTTCTATTGTGTATGTATCTGCGAGTATTATTAGGTCATTAGCCCAAAAATGATTTCTAATATTTAAGAACCGTAGGTAATAATGTGTGAGGATATACGAAGCAATGGTTGAAAACAGAGCTATCATTATTGGAGGCGGAATAGCTGGTTTAATAGCAGCAAGAGTGCTTTGCAATCATTTTGCTCATGTCCTTGTAATAGAGAGGGATTCATATCCAGAAGAGATCGGTCCTCGGAATGGAGCGCCTCAATCCAACCATATCCATATTCTTTTGATGAAAGGCAAACAGATACTGATAGAGCTCTTCCCGGACCTGGAAAGGAGCCTTCTTGCAAAAGGAGCTCATAGAATAGATCTCATCGGAGATACGAGGTATCATCTGGCAACAGGTTGGTCTGTGACCTTTGATTCTGAGATGACGACTCTCGCATGTACGAGACAGCTCCTTGAGTATGCTATAAGAAAAGAGTTAATTAGCAACTTTCCCGATGTAGAAATCCTCGAGAATACGAAAGTTACAGGTTTATTATTATCTGAGAGTAACAACTATGACAGCGAACAAAATATAGTAGGAGGAATAAAAACGGTCAATAAGCATAAAGAGACTGAAGAAAACATGTACGCTGAATTAATCGTTGATGCGAGCGGGAGAAATTCGGAGACACCTGACTGGCTTGAAGAGTTAGGATTAGGCAGACCAGAGGAAACTAGAATTGACTCCTATATAGGATATTCAACTCGTCGATTCAAACCACCATCACGAGTCTATTGTTCCGATCTCGATCATCGCTACCAATCAAATTGGAAGGTAATGATCATCTTTACCAAGCCCCCGAAAAATCCCAGAATGGGTATTATATACCCAGTAGAGGGCGATGAATGGTTGGTGGGTCTCCTAGGAATAGGAAAAAATTACCCCCCGGTCAAGGAACAGGAGTTTTTGGATTTCTTACAGGATTTGGCGGTGAAGGACATATATGATGCAATTAAAGAAGCCAAACCGATTGGTCCTATTTATGGATATAGAGAGAAGGGAAGCAGACAATATCATTACGAAAAGATGGAAACTTGGCCCGAGAACTTTATTTCACTTGGCGACTCCGTATCTGCATTTAATCCTTTCTATGGACAAGGAATCACCGTATCTGCAATTGGAGCTATGATGTTGGACCAATCTCTTCATGATTTCAGAAAGGCAAAAAGAAAGAAACCGAGTCTTCTCGGGTTTGCAAACAAGTTTCAAAAGAGGATCGCCAAAGTAAATTCGTTTCCCTGGTTATTGGGAACCAGTGAAGATTTCCGTTGGCCTACTACTGAAGGCAAAAATCCCAACCTTTATGTTAGATTCCTGCAGAAATACTCATATCGGGTAATGCTATTGGCTACGGAGAGCCAGATTGCTACAAGATCATTTTTTGAAATGATACATATGTTAAGATCTCCATTAATCCTTTTTCATCCAAAAATCGTTCTGCAGATGATATGGAAGATTATCACAAATAGACTAAATTAACAGATTGGTTTATCGTCCACGCTGTTAATCTTGCACAATTTACTATTTGTATTTCAAAGTTTTTTGCTTACTTCATCAAGCAAGAGGAGTCTTTTTATAGGGATCAAGATGATATATATGTTATAACATTGAATGCATTTGACGTAAGTAAGAAAAGCATAACTGCATGGTGCGAGGATTGCAACTTGGTCTTTGATGACAAATGGAGAGCGGATGTTCACAAGGAAAACGAACGACACAGAATAAAGATTTCGGAATTTTGGATAACAGGGAAAAGATAATTCACTGATATCTACCTCTGTCTATATCTGCTTAAGCTGACCACAAACCCTTCAAGCCTATGGTTCCTAAAAGACGATAAGCCGTCAAACAAATCGACTTAAATCTTTTATCCTTGAGACTTATTATTAGGATGTACATATGCAGCCATCAGACATACTTTCAAGAATGTACCAGAGCGACCAACTACATGATAAAGTATATCCAAAATTGGAAGAAGAGTCCAAGCAAGATTTTGATGATATTCTTCAGACAAACGTATTCAACGTGATGTTGAACCGAAGATCACAGCGGAAGTTTGAGGATAAACCTGTGGAAGATTGGAAGATTGAAATGATCTTCGCAGCTGCTGATACAGCTCCCACGGCCGGCGGTTTTCAGGGCTTTGAAATATACAATGTCAAGGACTCCGAGGTAAAGACAAAGCTAGTCGAAGCAGCAAACAAGCAGCCCTACGTGAATTCTCCAGTAGTATTGGTATTCTGTATGAATCCTTCCAGGGTTAAGATGAATTTTCCGCCAGAGCTTCTTCAGAAGTTCTCACTACAAGATGCCACGTTGGCTGCGGCATACGCCCAGATCGCCGCACATGCTTTAGGACTAAGATCGGTATGGATAGGAATGATTGATGAAGAAAAAGTAAAGCAGGCCCTGTCAACTGAGTTTGTTCCTTCATCCATTCTATGTCTAGGATATCCACAAAAATTGCTACACCCGAAGCCAAAAAGAAATCTCAAGGATCTTATACATGAGGTGTAGACGATTTCCTCTCCATTCTTGACGTATGGCAAAAAAATAAAGCAATCTCCTATACCACTAAAGCTCTAACAAACAGCTTCACTAGTAGAGTTCTTGGATCAAGTAGCAGAGGAGATAAATCGATACATCAAGTAATCCGATTCCACGTCTAAACAGATATGATTTACCCAAAATATGACTGCACCCGTCAGATGCTACCGCAATTTTTCCTTTTCCTTGTAGGTTAAACGGGCAACTTTTCCTTCTACCCTAGGCGTGTTATCTTCCAGCCATCCGACTATTGTACCACACAATATACATCTTAGCCAGGTCATTCTTTGGCTCTTTTTTTCGTAGTCTAACACATGATATCTACATTTTCCGTATCGTTCATCCCAATTATAAAATGGTTCCACGTCTTAGAGCAGGAATCTATATGTCACACAGGGCGAAATTTAAACATTTGGAAGAGTCGCAGTTGCACCTATTTGCATATCTCCCTCTCTGCCTTAAAATGTGTTTTCCGATTTAGTCCAACGATTTTTTGAATAGAATGAGAGCTAGAAATTAAGCTCTGTCCTAAATGCTTCCCTAAAAATAAAAAAGTTGGGAAAAGGTCAAGAGACTATAACTTTCCCAACCATCTGGGGATGCAAGGTACAGTAGTAATCGTATTGGCCAGCCTTGTCGAAGACGAAATCGAAAGTAGCACCAGGAGATAATATCTTTGAGTCAAATACACTTCCTGAATCGTTACTTCCAACGGTGCCTGATGTTACTGTATGTATCTGGCTGTCATCATTTGTCCACGTTACACCGCCACCTACTTTTATATCCACTGGATTTGGGGAAAATGCCTTGGTTGGCATTGTAGCAGCATTCTTTACTATTGAGACATCCTTCACAAGCGAGACACCCGCTTGCTGGGCTAGGACTGAAGTACTCCCCAGTGATAATCCACTAGCCATTATAAAGGACAGACTCATTACTGCTAATGCTATCTTTATTGTAGACATAACTTTCCTGGCACTGATATTGAATAAGAAGCTTCCGCTCTATTCAGGTCAGATTAAAAAACCAATGATAAGATTGACATCTGACCGTAATGACGCGAAAATTAGGGTGCAAGCATGCTGAAGGTGATGCTGTACAATAGATATAAAGGCTTGTCAAGACGCAAAACAGTAGAATCACCATAGCATGAGCTATGGCAAAAGAATAGGATCGCACCCTCTTCCAGCCACGAAGGGGTATCTCAATTTTCTCGGTAAATGCGATTTCATACTAAATCAGACTAGTCGTTCGTGTGTGGCTCTAAAAAGTAACTCCTCAAAATGCAACCGAAGCCCAAGCACTTTTATTAACTGCTACAACCAGGTGGATCAAACATTCTAATTTGAAGTATAAACCTTGTATGGTTTTCCGGTTTTAATATTTACATACTTCCATTCAGATTCAGAGATGAGAAGCTCATGAAATTCTGACTGGAGGTTCGGATGTAACAGCTTGTATACATT
>JBKPHJ010000052.1:0-1638 GCA_046729835.1 Thermoproteota archaeon | reverse complement strand
AGGGTTTGGAGGAGATGCATCAAGTATAGCGCAGGTTCAACTGCCATATATGGTAGTGTCATTGATATTCTCTGTAGCATCTGGTTTTGTAATATCTAAATTTGGAAATCTTAAACCTACTACAATAGGAACCATTATTACAACAGTAGGTTTTTTCATTCTTTTTTTGTTTCATTCCACAGAAGCCTCAATAGCAACTGTGCTTATCTTGGTGGCTATCGGATTAGCCTTGATGCAGATTGGTTCAGTGAATGTCGTCCTGACGTCAACTCCAAAGCAATTCAGTGGAGTATCATTGGGGATGAATCTACTAATATATCTTATAGGATCCTCGGTGGGACCAGTAATCGCTGGATCGTTTCTGCAAGCAAACCAGGTATTTATAGAATCTGAAACTAATAATATTTCAGCTTCATTCCCATCTCCAGAATCATATGATCTAACATTTCTTACTGCTGCGTTAATTGCAGTGATATCAATCGTATTTGCAATGTTTCTAATCAGTAGTACTAAAAGTAAAAGGGAGGCACTAAAAAAAAGGGAATTCTAAGCAAATGAATGATTCTAAACACGCTGGCAACAGTATTGCAATCCTAACAGGTGACAAAATTCGTATGGAACAATTCTGTTACTTATCACTTCAGTCCCAATACTCAAGGCACATGCCAGCTTGTCCAAGAGGTCTAGTTTTATCCCAGTTTCAAAATAATGTGAAGAGATTGGGGATAGCTATCCCAGAATTATTCCTGATTCGAATTAGAAAAAGGATTCTAGATATTTAATAAAATTGAAGAACGAGGAGCTGAAAGAACAAAAGGAGCGTCATGCCTCTTGGCTTGGACTATTCCATGATTTAGTTTTTGTTGCTGTGGTTTCTCAATAATCAGAAATTCTAAGCCATGATATTTCTTGGACAGGTCTACTAAGCTTTGTCGTACTTTTCATTCCCGTATGGTTTGCTTGGGTTGGGGCTACTTTTTTTGCTACGAGATTTGGCTCTGACGACCTAGGGCACAGAATACTGACTTTGCTTCAGATGATGGGAGCAGCTGCTATGGCAGTAAATGTTACTCATGGACTTGGTGAAACTTCGGCTGGCTTTGCTCTCTCTTATGCTGCTATTAGATTTCTGCTAGTTATTGAGTATATCCGCGTCGGGTATCGTATTCCATCTGCTAGGCCATTGACAAAAAGGTACGCAATTGATTTTGCAGTATCGGCCATAATCTGGACAGTATCAGCATTTGTACCACCGCCTCTACGATTCATCTTATGGGGAGTGGGCATGACTATAGATTTCTTAACACCATTATTGATTGGACAATTAGCCATCAAGTTCGCGCCTCATGAAATTCATTTACCAGAAAGGATGGGACTTTTTGTTATTATCGTGCTAGGGGAATCAATTTTAGGAATAGTCGAAGGTCTTACGGGTCATGAATGGAACATTTATTCATCATTATCAGTTGGGTTAGGACTAAGTATTCCATTTAGTCTGTGGTGGATGTACTTCGATAAGATAGGTGGCTGCTATCAGGGCGGCTACTGAAAAAGGTAAAAGAGGAATATACTAGATTTGGTTGAACATCCACTTCCCATTGATAGTTGGGATTACTGCAATGGGGATCGG
This sequence comes from Thermoproteota archaeon, assembly GCA_046729835.1. Classification (GTDB taxonomy): domain Archaea; phylum Thermoproteota; class Nitrososphaeria; order Nitrososphaerales; family Nitrososphaeraceae; genus TH5896. Next base: position 8 of record JBKPHJ010000052.1, on the reverse strand, counting down.
TATAAGAC
>JBKPHJ010000051.1:0-2112 GCA_046729835.1 Thermoproteota archaeon | reverse complement strand
TGGAGCCACAATCACTTTTTCTGCAGGTATAGCTTTGATTTTTTTTACAACTACAGTATCACCTATAGCCAGGCCTGTATTGTTCCTAACTAGACCATCAATTCTAATTATACGTTTACCCTCATCAGAAGGATACAAAGGTAAACACTTGGCTACTGTCCTTCTGGTACTTTTGCTTTTTTCACCTCCTCTTATCTCTATGACATCTCCGGTAGAAGCAATTAGAGAATCCATAGAGTCATAATCAATACGGGCAATCCCTCTACCAACATCCCTAGTATAAGCTTCAAGTATCTTTAAATCGAGATTTAAGGTATCGTTACCGGGCATACCAATAAGGTTTTCAATAACTCCTTATTCATTTTTGCAAAACTTGTATCCTGTACCAGAGGATAAATTTTGCTCTCTCTCTAAGTTTTAATTTGATATGATAAGTGTTCATTCGTGTATCGACATCACGTCAATATTCTAATAATGTTATTTTCTCCCAGGCATGAATGGGTTCTCCCTCTTTCGGTAGGTTCCGTTAACCAAGTTCATAAAACAATCCCCACCTATGACCTTACCGCAGTACACACATTCCAGCGGTCCATATTAGTATAGCCAGAAAAACTTTCCTTCTCTACTGCAATAGTTGTTTCTAGTCCATAACCAGCTCTAATTCTCCTAAATAGCTCTATCATGATATTGATAGACCAATCGTTCATCCCTATTTCTTTCATTCCTTTTCTAGCAGCATCTTCAGTTATATCCATATACGATATTTTCTTACCTGTTTCATTAGAAAGAATTTCTGCAGCCTGACTGTACGACAATGCTTCCTGACCTGTAATATCATACACTTTATTAATGTAAAATTTGCTTTCGTCCTTGTTGCCATTAATTAGCATCTTAGCAGCTACCGCAGAAATATCTCTAGCATCTACAAAATTCATCTTTGCATCTCCTGCAGGAACATAAAATGCGTTTTAGGTCTTTATTGTTTGACCAAACTGAGTTACAAAATTCTGCATGAAAGCGGGAGGGCGTAAGAAAGTATAGGGTATCCCAGATTCTTTAATAATTTTCTCTTCTTCTCCATCTAGTCTTAAGATAGTAGATCCAGATTGAGAATCAGCTCCCATAGCAGATAGCTTTACAATGTAGTTGACACCATTTTTCTTAGCTTCTTTCACTATCTTGGATTTATATTAGAATACATATAGAAACAGAGAGATGTTGGCCCAGGTTCAAGAACAAAAAAGTGATCAGAACAAGAAAATAAAACTCTCACAAATACTGAAAAATGCTACTGAAAGACAATGTTTTGGGCAATTCATGAAATTCTCTAAAATTGCTTCAGGTGAACATAGCAAGGTCATGTCCTCAAGAAGTGCACGAAGTATGTGCGAATGGCTTGCTGATGCTTAAGACTGGAGTTACAAATGGATCATTGACCTTTTCTTTATATGGATATGTAGCTGACGATGCTGACATTTTGAAAGTATATGAAACACTAGGAGTTGATCCATATTACAGAATTAAATGCAATAAGGGTAATTCGCTTGGTGATGGGTGCGTTCTATACCGTGCTCTTGAACACATGAATGACTATCATCGTTCTTCGTTTAATGAAATAGGTTCATACCTTGAAACACTAGGACTTTAATTGCCATCCTTCTTCTGCGCATTACTATTCAATTTGTTGGCAGCTTTTTTATAGCAAAGAGACTCTGACCTAGAATCTAATATATACTATGTACATCCGTCATTATGGTTAGAAGGATGAAAGCTGCAATAACTCAGATCGCAGGTGTTGTAAGTCCATTAGACAATAGGTTGAGTATGGGACCGAAATTGGTGTCAAATATGGTTCACAAACCACTTGCCCCACTGTGATATTAGTTCTCTAAATGGATTCACTCGAATAAGAAAAAAGAGAGTGAAACAAAATAGATGCAAGTTGAATAACAAGATAGAGAAATAGAACAGTCAGGACAAGTAGTGGTAGAAGAATCGAATGCATATTCTCTTTTTATGTATGCGGTGAGATCCCAAGTCACAAGAGATTATTATCTTAGGCGTTTGCGGATTTTCCTTAATTATACTAGTTTACTTCCAGAAGGAACGATG
>JBKPHJ010000050.1:0-2875 GCA_046729835.1 Thermoproteota archaeon | reverse complement strand
GGCCACAAAATCGCCTTGCATGTCCGGCAACTTATAATCCAATAGTATCAGATCTATCTTGTTACCCATGTTTATTTCTTTGATGTACATTGCTATACATGCTTCGCCCGAATCTACCGAGATAACATCATACTTTGACTTGAGCATAAACTCAAATAGCTGAAGCAAATCCGGTTCATCATCGCAAATTAGTATGGTCTTCTTGCTTATACCGGTACGATAATTATTGCTTGAATCCAAAACCTAGCATGGATATATTCATATCTAGTATTAAAGAATTTTAAAGATTTCAAATAGAAGTCGAAAATCAAAGTAGCGAACTTACGAGTCTTCTTCTTCTACAACGGATATGCTTTCTTGGGCCACTGGTTGTTCTTCCAGAATAACTATAATACTCCCTCGTACTTTGTCCGTAACTCATTATAAGTCTAATAGATAAATGAGCACTATGGATCTCTCGATTTACAATGATTACTAATTCACTGGAGACAGATAGACTTGTCGGATGGCTATTCCCAATAAAAGTCCGGTCCATTATAACTTGAAATCTGATTACATTTCGGACAATTCTCAATCACATTTTCATGAGTTTCAGATGTAAGTGTTTCTTCGTCTGGTGTTTGTAACACTTTTGATTGGTATTCATCATGTCCGCAATTTTTACACGTAACCATTACAACCATTGCTAAGTCATCATATTAAGTAATCGGTACAGTTAGCTCTTGCTATTTGTCAAGTCATGATTCTGGTCCAGATAGTCAGCTATTTCATCGAATGTCGCTCCAGAATCATTAAGAGTGATTAAATCGTCACGAATTCCCACATGTCTCAACACAACTAATGCAGCCAACAATCTTCTTGCCGCATCGGGGCCATCTTTACCATTCCAACTTTAATCCGTGCATTACTAACATCATCGCAATCTACGTAAAAATACTCTTATTTCGATGCAACTCGCCTCGCTAATCTACTGCACAGTTGCAGATGTCTCTTTTCTTCTCTTAGTATAGAATTCACAGTAGCAGAAAGCTTATTATTCTACCGTTGGTTGCTCGTTTAAAAGATAGTCAAACACCATCATTGAATGATCACAAGAGCACTTAGTATTCTAATTCTAGTATTCTACAAGTTAACATTGGATAACAATCAGATAATCATATAATATTAAGTCTGATAGCACAATTTTTATGGTAGTAATGTCTTGGTCGACCACTACTCACGATAACGTGTTCACGTGTGATACGTGCCTTACAATAAAAACAGAGTCCGTTCTGCTTGATTTCAATCATTCTGAGTATGCGAGTTATTCTTTCATTTGGATATATGATTAACGGACGAATCAAATTATTAAGTATCAAAACATAAGAAAACAAATACATAATATATTTTGAGTAGCATTAACTTTATGTATGATGCGTTCTTGTCTATACCAAAACTTCTGCGTCATTGGAATTAATGTAATGTGGTTTATCGTGGTATATTTCTCTGTTCTCTAACGATTATATATGATCTCTTCATCATGTATTACAATGAGAAATAACGAAGCTCACAATATCAATAACTCAATGGAAAACTATTATGCATTTCATCGAGCTTCGGTCATTATAAACGATAATAAAAACAATAAAGATAGTAACGATATCATTCAAAACAGAGAAATCGGAAGACTGTTCGCAGAGTACAAAGACATTCTGGTTATAATAGATGGAGAAGACAGAAAAGAACACGCGTACCGAATTCCAAAGTCAAAAGTAGATCGGTATGGTGATAAAAAAATATATCTCAATATTTCATATAATTCTTTGAAAGAATTTGAGATTTAGATGATCGTAGATTATCGTGCCGACAACTTTCAAAAATTTTATCGCGAATATTGCTACAGTTCGTACAACTACTTTTTTTTGAACTAAACTCATTCATAATAAACTTTCTAACGTCCAGTCCCATATTTAAGTGACTTCCCATCAATTTTGCGGGAAAAGTACATATAGCTTCTCTAAATGGAACAAATGGAACTAAGTGGCGTATGCGTCGTCGTAAGAATAATCATAGCGTATTACCATGCAATTCGTTACTAATATTTGGTTTGTTTTCTGTCATCTTATTATTTTACGTGTATGTTTATTTACCAACTCAAATCTATGGAAGCACTGGAAGTGCCGGCTCATGTAACTTGATGGTTAATCAGACTTGTCGGGAAACACCATCTGCTTCTAATAGTGCAGCTATGAGTGATTCAGAGCAGAAGAATGCCGAAACACCATTAATACTTCCGGATATCTCGCCGACAGAAACTGATCTCAATGATATTGAGAATGACAAAGATGTCAAAACAACAGATAACGCTGAGTTTGATGATGCTAGTAGTAGAGATAGTTCTGGGGACAATCGCGATACCGATGAAGAGAGTGAAAAAGAAGCTATCAACGAAGATGCAAGTGACAGTGGTGAAGATTCTGGCAACGGCGATTCTGGCACTGGAGATTCATTGCTACCATTCCCATAGTGATGATATCAATCTAGTTACTGTTACCAACTTTAAGTCGCGGAATAGCCAATTATGACACACGTTTGTCCATTCTCATCAGTTGCTGCTTCTTGCTTTCGATAGCATTCTGGTATTGTTCTATGATCTGTCCAAGATCAGCTAACTGGGCATTCCAAAGCGTGATTGTATTATTCAGATCTCTTTTCTTCCATTCAAGTTCTATTACATCACCAGTCAGATTCTGGATCTTGCTTTCCAGAGTTGGTAAATCGTAATTGGCATATCTAAGAAACTTCGAGATGTACCCATCACCCAGCATTTTGTTTCTTTTCAGTAGATTGAACAATTTGATAAATGATGGCAAATAGTTTTTGATCTCGTTAAACA
>JBKPHJ010000049.1:0-9327 GCA_046729835.1 Thermoproteota archaeon | reverse complement strand
CCGTCGTTTAGTAGTAAGATGCCCAAGACTTTGATCTTCAATAAAGACAATTAATAGACAAGGATAAGAGACTTAATTCTGGATAGGTTTCAGGCAAAAGACATAAAGCGAAATACATGAACAAGGTAGGCTTGAAGAATTGGGTGAATACCCAGCGACGACTCAGGAAGAAATGAAATGATAGACCGTGGGTTTCTTAACTGTCCTAACTTTCAGTACTGTTATTTTTACTATATTTACTCTTATTTACTCTTATGGACATATAAAAATAACAATATTTTCATATTCTTGAGTCACGACAATTAAGATAGGCGTTTATTGTGGCCTCCTTCCAAGAAAATAAATGAGATGGTTGCATCTTATCTCTTTCCAGATGATTCTCTCACCGCAAGACCATATTCAAGAGTAGTTTTCTTGCGCATGTATGGAATGAGTCTATAATGAATGTAATAGATCCATGTCCTGCGCTCATACTGCTTTTTGAGGATATCTTTTATCATCAATGAAACTAGCCCACCGGACAGCTTGGAAACTGGGATACTGTTAATCTTGCAAAATTCATTCCGTTTGTGCTGATATTCATCTAAAGTAAAGTATGGGCGATTTAACTGAATGATAAGTGGCCATACTATATTCTCCCATACTAGCCTTCGATAGTGTGTAGAATGAGCATGCTTTCCTTTCCTTTGAGTTCTTGATCGCATCCTGGTTAGAGTAATATTAAATCAAACATCATGAGTTAATTTATTATTTTTGATTTATTTTAAATATAGCTCTGAACCATCACCGCATAGTCAAATCTGGACAATAGCTATGTCAATTTCAAAGTACTTGTGAAACGGAATCACTTAAAATAGTCTACAAATATTTACAAGAAAGCCAATAATCCGAAGAAAGACGCTGGCTTGAAACAAAATAGAAGCAATGAGACCCATTCTTTCTTTCAAAGGAGAGGAATGCACTGTACATCGTCTATTAACTATTACGGACCTTGCAAAATATCTATGATTCTGGTATATCCAATCTCCAGCCTGTCAACTTTCTTTCCTACTATGAATATCGGCCATAGATTTTCGTGCATTTTCGATCGCCTTCTGCCTTCTAGGTTTTAGAACGAGTACGTATAGTGACCCAATTAGGTATATCGAGAGAAGAACAACCTGAGCCACGACAGTTTCCAGTGTGGGATGAATTCCAGTCATTGCTGCTAGATTAATATCTAACCTTGGAACTAGACCATATAAGGGTGTAGTAGACACCACTCCTAATTCTTGGAGTTCTCTGACTGCATTTCCCATAAACGCAATTGACATGTATGCTCCTATGCCCATAGTTAAAGCAAAGAGAATCCTTAAGGGTAATTTCTTACCGAGTCTATTGATTAAGAAGGCTACCCCCACAATAACCGCAAGGCCTAATATCATACCTAATAATACATATGATTCCATGTATTTTGCAAAAGATAGCATAGCCTGGTAAAATAAGACTGTTTCAAAGCCTTCTCTATAGACTGTAAAAAATGCAAGAGCACTAAATACAAGCACGCTACCAGTTGAAGCTGCCTTCCAAACCTTTGCCTTGACAAATTCAATCCATTTCTTTGTCTCAATCCTGTTCAGTACCCAGAAGCTTACCCAGAAAAGAACCGCTACAGCTGAGAGCCCCGCTATAGCCTCGATTAATGCTCTGTTGACTCCAGATATTTCAATCAAATACTGTGCAATAAACCAGGTTGCAGCAGTAGCTCCAACTGCGATCAAAATCCCGTAGTAAACATGCTTTTTAAAACGCACGTTTCTAGATGCCTGTAAGTATGTAAGTATTGCGCCAATTATCAGGGCCGATTCGAGACCCTCTCTGAATATAATTGAAAATGAAGTAGAGAACGCAATCGCAGGTGCTACAATTCCCACACCAGACACGAGCCGTTCCGATTCATCTAACCCCCTTCTGATTTCAATGGTCTTTCCTTCAACTTCTTGATAAGGTACTTTTTGCTGAAGCAGGTTCCTTAACTCGGCAAATTTAATCTCGGTCTCTAGTGTGAAATCAGGGTCGATTGGCCTTAGCGGGATTTCAACGATCTCATAGCTGTCTAAATATGCAGACCGTGCAGTCAAAAGAGCACCATCATAATTCTTATTCTGATAGAGTCTGAGCATTTCAGTTAGTTTCGATCTTATTTGGTCTATGTTATTTCTAACAGACTCCTTCGCTGGATCACCCGCCTCTCCCATTTGACGCTTTTCTCCAGTATACTTACCAAAGCCCTGTCTTAACCCCTCAATATTAGCCAGTGAAGACCCTGTAGCTGTGACATTGGTAATTGGATTTGAAAGATATTCAGGATCATTTTTTAACAACTCTTCAGCTTGATCTAGTTTGGCTAAAATTGCTGTTATGAAATTATCAATCTCTTGTGGAGAACGTTCCTCTCTTATCATCTGACGAAGCTCTTCTCTCATCTCTATCTCTATATCTTGCATTAAGCCAGGGTCATGCTTTTCAATAGGTGCCTCTAAATATTCGTAGTTATCTAAGTAGGCCTTAATGGTGACCGCATCTGCTGCTTGATAATCGCCATCATTCACTGAGTCAATAGCACCATTAAGGAGGCTTCTAATAGTAGAAAAGTACTTTAGCTGTTCGGTTCCGCTCTCAGTTCCGCCACTTAATGTTAACTCCTCAGAGAAATCCCGATCTATAGCGGAGGCAATGCTCGCGGCGGTGTCAAATGGCGCATTCATTTTTATTCCTCCTATTAACTGATCATAGAAAGATCTAATCTCATCTCGTCTACGATCATCAGCGGAATCTGCAATTCTTTCGAATTTCAAAATCGAACTGTTTACCAGTCCTAATGCGTTCTCACGATCAACAGTACGAGAGGCAGCTGCTTCATTCGGCGTAGCGTTAGATAATTGGTATGATTGAACCGCATCACGTAACAGCACAGCTGAGGTCTGAAGAAAATATCCTTTATCCTCAAGAAAAGTCTTTCCAATTGCTGAATTTGAGATATTGTTCAGCAAACTATTGATCGTAGCAACATCCGATTCAATGTTGGTATACGCTTCGCTTGGGCTTTGAGCAGTCCGCACTTTTATTGGAAGATCAGTAAGCAGCGCTTCAAGGTGCTTGGAGGAAATAGGATCGATATCGTTTAATACTGGCTTTAAAACAGGAAATGTAGCAGAATGAGAAATGTAAGCGTGTTGGAATGCAGCCTCCAGATCTCCATTAGTTAAAGCATATAGTGTAAGGTTTACCTGTGTTCCTATTCTTGCTAAGTTGATGAAAGCGATCAGTGACTTTGCTGATTCTAATTGTTTATCATTGATTCGTTGAGCAACTCCAGTATTTACATGTAGTGACGATATGACCACATTAGCAATTGCAAAAATTAAAAGAGCTGAAAGATAATATCTAATTAACTTTCTGCTCATACGCATATATTAGGCTAACCTAAGAATCTCCAATAAATAGATTTCTCCCTCACGTCATACGGTTCAATCAAATTACGGCACAAATATTACAATACTGTTTAAATATTAGGACCTCCTAATTAGGAGGGTCTAACGATGGAAAAGGCTTGTGGCTTTCTAGAAAAGACGAAAGAGAAAAGTAATACTGAGGAAAAAGAATTGATGACTTTCATTTGTGATAATACTGAGGGGATTTTGGATCCATTAGATCAGATTACCTATTCCATGAACGAGGTCCAGGTTACATATGGACCAGTCATTGTCTTGAAAGATGCACCTTGAGTAGAAATGCCGTCGTCGAGTTCTTCTGATAAAAATCCGATAGAGGAAGACAAGGCAGACGAGGTAAAAGCGTTAATATCTAGATACGTGCTATTGAAAATAGAACAAAGAAAGATAGAGAGCAAATTGAATGAAGTAATAAAATACTATGATACTGAGTCTCTTAGAACTATATTCGAACCTATTGGGGATTCTCTAATGGGCACCATCGGCTTGGAGCTTCCACATAGAAAAAAAGAAAAAGATATTTCACCAAATCAGAATTAACAAACCTATTAATCAGAAAACCAATTTGGATCATAATCTCTATCTTGGGATGGTCATGTATCCATTAATCCAGTTGAACTAGGAGCTAGAGGCAAGACACATTCACAAAATATGGCGTTAAATTCATTGGTATACTTGCTACTTTGTAATATGGTCTTGTTAAATTCAATAAAGCTGTAGCTACGAATATCCTCTCCTATTGCATGAACATACTGGAACGTCAGAGAACCTGCCAGAATCAACCTTCATACGTCTTATATAAGGACAAGGGATGAAACTGAAATCCAAAGTAATAAATATTATGCTAGGTGGCATTATTTTTGTAATATCTATAAATTTAAGCATTGTTTATTATTAGTTCGTACTAAATTGTTGTAAAATATTAAATAGTAGATTATCCATATAGATATTGAATAATTATGGGCAAAATGGGAAAAGAAATTGCTGGTGCCGGTGTGGAAGGCACAATAGAGATGCTAAAGAAGGCATATGCTGGTGAGTTATCCGCGTTCCATTACTTTTGGTACATTTCTCAAAATATAGAAGGGCTAGGAGTGCTGGAAGGGAAATTTTTTGAAGAACGTGCAGACGAAGAGTTGGGACATGCAAAAAAGGTTTCGCTGAGACTCATGCAATTAGGCACTAATGCAAAAGATGACCCAGCCGTGTGGGAACAAGATAGCGGATTTGGTAAGCTACAGCCTTCGAGGTATTTGACATTACGAAGTGCATTAGAAAAAGCGTTGGAATTTGAAAGATTGGTCATCAAATTGTATAACGATCTCGCTAACAATACAAAAGATAAAGATCACGGAACCTATGACTTAGCATTGGAAATCCTCGAGGCAGAGCTTGAAGACGAACAGACCATAGAGGACATTCTGGCAAAATTGGAAATACGATAATTTCCAGTTTATTTTTATTGATTTCGTATTCGTTGTTCTAGCTGGGGATCTTCAAAGGTTAGCCGCTCTATCATGATTTTTAGGCGAAGGTTATAGAGATAAAATCAATTTCATGCCCACACTCTCTCCCTAAAAGTCCATCTCTTGTTAAGGAGAAAGTTGCTAATTGAAGCTGCTGCTACCGCACAGATGAGAGATGTGTTATACATCATTCCGGATTCGACAAGTAAATAGACGAGCGTAAGCTGAATCGTTATACCTAATGAACTAAAAAACAGGAATAATCCATATTGCTTTATCATATAGAATAAGGAAAACTTTCTGTCTTCAAATGTCCATATCTTATTCAATATGAAGTTGGTGGTTATAGAAACGGCTATCCCTATTGCGGTCGCCTGAACATACCACAAGCTCGCTAGAGTTCCGTTAGAAAGTAAGATAGATATCAATAGGTTGATTGCTAGACCGCTGGAACCAACAGTAAAGAATCTAGCTGCTTTTGACAAGAATAATACGGATCTTCTGTGCTCTTGCATGTTTTCTACCTTTTTTCGAGATCTACGTCCGTACATGTAGAGACTACAGACAGCTCTAGCATATTCTAATACTACTTTCAGATCGAGCTTACTCTGTCCGTATTTTCTAACTTTGAACGTATAGGGAATTTCCTTTATCATGACATTCTTCTGTGTTTTTACCAGTATTTCAAGAAGAATTTTGAATCCTTGAGAATTGATCTTGATGTCTTTCATAATGTCACGAGGAAAGGCAAAGAATCCGGACATGGGATCGCTTACATGATCAACCTTCAGACCATGCCTTGCAATACTCGTTGCACCCAAACTAAGTATTAGTCTTCTAAATGGCATGCCGACAATGGAGCCTCCCTTTGCATACCTCGATCCTATTACAACACAATTAGGCTCGAGTTTCAGCTCATTTATTATCGTTGGAATGAGTTGAGGTGGATGAGAAAAATCAGCGTCCATAACCAGTATGTTTTTACCATTTGAAGAATAAATTCCATTCAATAAGGCGGCGATTAATCCGTCGCGCCTCTGCCTATGAACGATTCTAACCCTTGGTATTTGATTGCTGTAGGATACGATCTCACGTAGCTTGCGGTTATGATTAGAGTCATTTTGAATGTACTCCTCAACTAGAGAACCTGTTCCGTCAGGAGAATTATCATCAACTATCAGGATCTCCACTTTAGTATCTGTGGGAATTCTATCTGTGATTTCTTTCAAGAGTCCAACAATGTTCTCAGCTTCATTAAAAGTTGGTATAATAATTGATAGAAAGGGCTCCTCTCTGTGAATATAAGGTATCTCTACTATCTGATTGGTCTGAAGTACCTCAGCTCTTTCGTGACCCATCTGACCCATTATGATATGAAAAAACTATATATATATACTCCTTTTTTGATTTCGAGAGCTAAAAACAGGGGGATGAGAGCTTTTTTCTTTAGTCAGATATTGGACTCAGCAACCATTCCTGTATATCGCCTCATTTATATAAGATAGATGACGGCGATGCCATTTAAGATATCCTTGGATCTTACTGATGACTCGAGGTTTCTTCCAGAACTACACGTGGAAGTTCTGTATTATTACTGCACTTACGACCAAAAGTATCATTTAAGCTACCAGTGCCCACTTTTCTATCTAACTATCCAAGAAGTCTTAGACCAAAAAACTGATCTCTCTCCATGATTCTTGAAACAAAGTTAGATTTTTGAAAATTGAATGTCACAGAGCAATTTGGTCGTATCAAAAACCGTACGGGTGAATTATGTGTGAACCATCACTAGTAAATATTCCAAACTTATTTTGAGCTTTAGCGATTGCCGATTCAGTGACTACCCCATCTTTACTTTGAGATATCGATTCCTTTACGATCAATTCAAGTGCTTCCGCACCTTTTGTTTTTTGCCGAATAATGTCTGGACAAACAAGATGCTGATCATTGCTACTATTATCACGATTGATACTAAATAATCCGAATTTTCCTTCGGGTCTATAATTGTCAAGCCATTCATAGTTATCCGTAAAAGACCAATGTAAATATCCAATGACATCCGCACCATGGTCTATTGCTTTTCTGACTTGCTGGAGATGTGACACAATGAATGGAGCACGAAACCCACCATGTTTATCAGCAATACCGTTCTCAGTGATAAAGATCGGTATGTCGCCCCACCGATTTTTTATTCTCATAATACTGTTATACAATCCTTTAGGAAAGATTTCCCACCCGAGAGAGGTCAATACACTATGAGGTTGGTTATTTGATACACCTAAATTGATTATAGGAACTCCGCCTGCAAATCTTGCTGAAAATAGGGAAATTATTTTATTGTAGTAAACATAGACCCTGCGATAATAATCAACACCAACGAAATCAGCTTTGTTCTTCCACTCTTCATGTACAATAAATTGATCACTGTCTATATCATATCTTTGAAGTGTATTCAGATAGTTTAGGTCTTCTTCACCATTAATAACGGCGTTAATAAAGTAATCATTCATAAAATAACTGAAATTCTTTGCAGCTTCAATATTATCTTGTATAACTATTCCCAATATTTTGCTAGGTCTAGCTGGCACGACTTCCATCATTAGATGTGAAAAACCCACTCTTTTGTCAACACCATCCCCGTCAGCGTCAGTATCGTCAAGAGTCGTGATCCTATTATATGCTTGGACGTGTGCTTCGATGAGATTACGCAGTACTATTCGTGCTCTATTTCCGTCAAGGAAAAAACCGGGCGGCCATAATCCTGCGATATAACCACCCCCAATTAATGTTGCGACAGGTTCACCTATTGTGATCCAATAATCAACCTGATCTCTAAATTCTAAAACTATCTTTTCTACATATTTGATGAACCTCTCAACAGTTTCACGGCTCTCCCACCCTCTAAGAGATTTCCAATAAGGATCAGATGATTCGGGGTCCGCGAGCGGAAGGTCATTCAGAGGATGTGGGAACAAATTCTGACCTAACCTTTTTCTGAATTGGCTAGGAGGGGTTAAGACCCACAAAGGAAGTGTTGCGTGATTTAATGAAATCACAGGTGTTAAGCCTCTGTCTTTCATGGCTAAAAGCATATCCCTATAATGATCGATTGCGTCTTGATCCCAATGACCTTTCATTGGCTCGATACGAGCCCACTCTATGCCAATCTTAAAAGTGTTCAGGCCTAAACTTCTGGCAAGATCAAAATCCTTTTTATAATATTTGGGATCCCAAAATCTAACCGCGTCTCCTGCCGGCTGTAAGGCAATCTGACTGTCGCCTTTGTAAAATATACTAGGCTTTGTTAGAGATGATATCCGTTTCCTGATGATTTGTGATTTTGTAAAAAAGTCCCAGTCATTATTTGTTATTCCCCCTTCTATTTGATATGATGAGGTAGATACACCCCAAAGGAAATTTGTTGTCCTATTTTCAGTTATAATCTAAAAGGTTCTCTAAATGTAATATATATATTCTGACCAAGTTTATTTTGCTACGTTTATGATATGGTTATTAGAACAAACTAAAATAGGTGGAATTTTAGATATCAAGAAGGTTTTTACTTTCTCACAAAGATTTTTGTGTCTGCTCGATGACATCTAGTCTGCGGCCTCTTGAAAGTTTGATTTTTTGTTGATAGATGGCTCCCAAAGTTGCGACCAAAATCCGGGTTTCGCCGATACCAGAACTATTCAACGAAGAAAGCAACATATACATTCTCAAACACCATGAGGCATGAGACGAAGGTGTCCAGTTTTTTCATAGGTCTAAATTCATCGAGATTATCCAACCGAATGATCAAGTCTTCCTAAATTCCATCAAAGGTATAGAGATATTGTACTACGTGTTGGCGTTGGAAGAAGCAATTACCCGTATTTTAATCTTAGACGTGTTTTGCTGAAAGTTTGCTATCCAAAAATTCAGCTTTATATCTGTAAAGCGTAGTATTCCCCAACAAAACATTAGGAATATTAGAAATTGGGCACATTAACCACAAAGACTATAATCATTATGTATCCTAAATTCTTAGATAGCGTTTAAATATTAGGCTACACTAATTAGGTCAGTCTAACGTAGCATGAGCATGAGCCTTTCTACCGATTTGGAAGACCACAATGCAATAGTATTGTTAAGGGAAATAGCCGAGATGATCACTTATAAAATAATTACCGCCACGATGTATTCAGGGAAGACAGTGCTGCAAATCGCTGCTGAAAATGAACTACCACTAAGTTCAACGTATAAGAAGATAAATAGATTACGAAGGGCTGGGATCCTGTCAATTGATAAGGTATCGATAGACGATAATGGAAAGAAAGTATTATACTATAGAAGCAAGATAAAGGCAATTGAGTGCTGTCTAAATG
>JBKPHJ010000048.1:0-1330 GCA_046729835.1 Thermoproteota archaeon | reverse complement strand
TTCTTGAACCGTTGGTCTTAAAATATTCCATCCGCTTGTGCCATACACCATCAGTTTTACAGACACAATCTTCTGTTCTTGACATATGCTTGAACTCAACATATTATCAATATGTAAAGATAATATAAGATTTGATCCATGGTGCTACCAAAAAATATGTGGTTTAGTACTTGTAGTCACTAGTAGCCCGATATCATAGCAGAAGTTTAGTTAAACGTCTGATAAGCTATCTCATTGCCAAACATTCTTCTTCTGACCATGCTCGCTTGAATGGCATGATTTTCTTTGCACGTGACGGCTCATCCCACCAACCCATAAGACCCCTGCATCTACTGCATCTTAACTCAGTTCTTAAATCACTAATCTTAACGAATTCTATCGTCTTAGAGCTGGTCATCCACCGACCACAGATGCAGTCATCCGTCCAATGCATTGTTATGAATCAATATATATTATTATAAAATGAATTAATACTGAATACGAACCAATATACTATAACATTACTATAACTAAAAGATCCACTGAGTTTGATTCTTGTGATTATCGGCTGTGATTGTAAGATAAGCTCGTTTACAACGTTCTAGGGTACGCATCTAATTTGTTATCTCAACCACTAGCACATCGTTATGCAAAATTCTATCAGACTTGTAACTTAAAATGTTGTAAGTGTTAGCGGCCCTTGCCGGAAGCGTCTTCTAATTTCGCCAGAGAGACACTGTGCCAGCGGGGTCGTATTCATCTGTACACACATTCACGACCATGACATTATGACCGTTTGTCCATTCTCATCAGTTGCTGCTTCTTAGTTTCTATAGCATTCTGGTATTGTGTTATCGTCTGTCCAAGATCTGACAATTGAGCATTCCACAGCGTGGTAGTATTATTCAAATCTTTCTTCTTCCACTCTAGCTCTATTACATCACCAGTCAGATTCTGGATCTTGTTTTCCAGAGTTGGTAAATCATAATTGGCATATCTTAGAAACTTCGATATGTACCCATCACCCAACATTTTGTTTCGTTTCAACAGATTGAATAATTTGATGAATGATGGCATATAATATTTGATCTCGTTAAACAAGAATTCAGGTTCATGAAGCTGATTAAGCTCCCAGAATTCTTGTCGTAACACTTCAACTTCAGAAGCTGAAATGTCTAATTCAATAGCGACGTCAATGGGCTTCTTTCCAGTTTTAAATAAGAATAATGCTCTTGTATCTTTGGACTTGTTACTACAGTAATCAGAATTAGTATCATCGCCGCTATTGATAGTTCTTATAATTTTCCCGATGTCTCTGAACGAGACGTGCGCCCGATGTGCAATCTCTCGG
>JBKPHJ010000047.1:0-32009 GCA_046729835.1 Thermoproteota archaeon | reverse complement strand
CTATTCATATAAATTTGGAATCCACTAAGGAGCAGTATATCCTATTGGTATGTTCAAGTATAATCTGTCCTTAAGACCAAGCATCTTCACAGCAGTATTTAGGGAATCTATCGCTCCTCTAAGCTGATCATTCTGTGTAAGCGCTTCTCCCTCTGTTCTTAACTGTTGGATCGCTGCAAGTTGAGCCGTTGTAAGATTTGCAGATTGTGTAGCATTATCGATTAGTTGCATTCCAGTCTCCGCAATATATTGTCTCCAACTGCCATCGAAATTGCTAATATCCTTCATTCCAACTACTAGAGCAGGTTCAGCAATAATACCTAGAACTGTACTATTGTCCATCAGTCTTGCCTTACCTATTGAAAGCCCTGGTGGTTCTTTTCCTAGTAGCACAGATACACCATCAGGAGGAACACACCATATTTCTACTGCTACTGATACACCGTTTGTTGCGTTAGCTGGTACACGTACCATTCCCGGATGTACATCATTAATGGAGTACAGTCTATATTCAGGCATAGTTCTATCTTCTCTGACAAAGGTAGATCCTAGATTTATCAGATTTGGCTCAAGCTCAAGACCTCGCATGAGAGTACCGTTTACAGCTATTTCCACACATTCTTGAGCAACCGCTTTTGGAACTGACTGAACTAAGATTGCAGCTAGTAACAACGCTGTGCAGATTGATACCTTAATCTTTGTTGCAGCATTATCGAGCTTCAAGCTTGATTCGTTGAAGTAAAAGAATAGATTAATCGCTTTGTTTTATTAAATACAAATAAGGTTCTGAACCGACTTATTTGCCGACATCGGCAATAAGTTAATCTTTTCACTAGTAACGGAGGATTTGAGGAAGCGCCTCGCGGATGGACGTATAAAGAACGCCGTCAGACAGCTGCAGTCTGCAAGAATGTATCGAGAGCGAATCACCTACTGAGTGTCCACATTGTCTACTAGATGAATGCTGCTGCTGGTCTCGTGCACAGAAGTTGTGGCTGGGCTGTGGTTGACCTAATCCATGATGCATCCCCCACCTCCATGTCCTCATCGGACATTTGGTTTGTCATACTGGTTAGGGGTCTAAGCTGCTTCATAAACGCTCTATCGTCGATTCATTAATAGACAGACTGAAAGTGACGGTATTCGAACCAGAATGCAGCCCTGGCGTTGATTGAAATCAGGCTTCTAGAACATACATTTGTGCATTTTATTCGTTGAAATGCAAGCCGATTTGCAGCTTCCTGTAATTTTCTGTAACAGCAGAAGTTGTTTCTGCTAGTCTAGGCGCACAGAAAAAGATATTTCTGCAGACATTGAGAAATACGGCTTAAGGCTACCGAATGCGGATTCTGTATAGCAACAAGTTCTACACCGCAGAGACAAAAAGAAGAGAGAGGTATTTCAGTATTCTGTAATTCTAACTAGATGGCCTCTGCATCTACTGTGTGGGTAACAGTGAAAGGTATGCCGCTTAAGGTATGGAATGCTACTTGGCCGAGGAAATTAGTCCAAATTCTAAATGGGATTCATAAGAAATTTTGGTAGGCCTCTTTTCTGGACAATCAAAACAAGGACTGGTTATATTCATTTGCCCTGAGAACTTAACAAAGGGTGAGATATAAAGTCCTTGTTCCAGACGCTGCGGATCAAGGAGAAAAATCACTTGAAACACCAAAGATGCTAGCCCAGCAAATAGAAGCAAATATCAACAAGAATCACTGTCTACTAGAAATAACTAGACATGGGACAGGCCCCAGTACTAGATACACTGTAATCACTGCATAAGTTCTGTTCCTTACTTTATTTTTGTAGTACAAAGAGAAGAGTGTCGTTTCATTATCTCAGTATCGACGTCTGTTCTTCCCTGACTGCAGTTCCTCCTGTAAAAGATGCTCAATCAATCTATTAGGTTGATAAATCTCCTGTAGGATTTCATCTAGACGTTCCTCAGCCTTAGCTGCAGCGGCTGCTTTATCCAATTCCTATCTCGCAGTCTGAGAATAGGCTACTGATTGCTGCGGCTGTATTTGCTGCAAACGTACTACTACTACACCTCCGCATTATCATCATAAGCATGTCTTTCTAATATTTCGTTCTCTGAGTCCCGTTGCTAAACTCTTTCAAAGTATTTCTAAACTTTATGTACTTTACAGGGTTTGTAATGTAACATAATGAATAGCTCTGGTAATGTAACTAATCTAACAAATACGACCAGCTCGCCAATTGCTGTAGGAGGAGGTAACATTACAAGCCCAAGTACAGATCACGATATTAAATGAATGAATGAATAATAGTTATTACTTGTTGGTCAACTAGATAGTAATACCTTCCATCGCGTATTATAGGAAAAGCTATATAACAAAACAACTGACCCCATTTACCAGTAAGGTTCAAATTTACTAATGTTGAAGGAGGTGCAACTACAAATCCTAACTTCGATGTTGAGGATTTGTTTAAACTACAAAGAATGGGCTTCGCTGTAGAAATTGCTGTAGCTAAAGCGAGAAGAGATGATTCAGATATTCGGATAAAAGATAAGCAGGATCTACTCCATGCACTTACGGACAAAGATACCATCACCAAAATACTAGAGCAAGATATGGACATACTAATGGAAGTAGCATAGGAATGGCTGATCTAGAAATCTCAACGCCAATAAAGCCCTACAAATACAAGATAGAGCACACTGCCAAAGGCGCAAGTCTTAAGTAAAAGGAAAAATATTACTATGAAAAGGAGAAATATAATGAGAATCACTATAAAAGGAAATAAAAATGATTGTCGAATTAAAGAGGGCAAATGATCAATGAATATGAGAAAGAGCGTCCGTAACATAGGTGATGAGCTTGGTAAGTTGAGAGATGCTTATCAACAAATGATGCAGCTTAGAGATGCAAGAGGTTACCGTCATTTAGCTGGTCATCACGGAATCCCTGATGGCCTTTGTGTTCATGATGAACGGTTTACCCCTGCTGAACCAAATGCTCGCTTGTTTCTTCCTTGGCATCGCGCTTATCTTTATACTTTTGAACTTGCGCTGCAGGATGCTGGTCGAAACACAGAATTATCTGTTCCTTGGTGGGATTGGACTTCCGAGCTATCAAGAACAGAGGGCATCCCTAAAGCATTTTCAGATTCGATCGTGGCTGGTCAACCAAACCCCCTATATAGCTATCACATGAAATTTTCGGAGTCTGAATCACCAAGTAGACCATTAGATGAAGACACAGTACGTGATCCAGATCCGCCATCAGAGCTACCTCTACCTACTGAAATAGATCGTCTCTATTCGCTTCATGACTATGGCGATTTTAGTGACCAATTAGAAATCATACATAATAAAATTCATATTTGGGTTAACGGATCAATGAGTGAAGTTGATACTGCTGCATTCGATCCTATATTCTGGTCACATCATTGCATGATTGACAGAATATGGTGGCTGTGGCAGTTAAAACAAAGCAATCCATCTGCTGGCATTCCTCCTAGTTTAATGGATATAGTATTAGTTCCATTCAGTAGAACAGTAAGGCAAGTCTTAAATATTTACGAGCTAGGCTATGGTTATGGTAGCTCCCAGGTATCAGTTGATTTTTAGAGGAGAATAAAAATGTCGGAGACTTCTGATGATCGGCAGCCAAAAATATATCATTCAAAGCCGTTACGTTTGGATATAAAATCTCTGGAGAACAAGTTTTACCGCGCGGATATTGAATTAATTGATGTAGATCATTCTGGTCCCTCCTATGAAGGAAGAGTATTTATCAACGAGCCAGATGCAAACCACAGTACTCCAAAGAACATTGAAAACGGATACGTGGGTTCATACTATATTTTCGGACATGGGGGGTGTTTTGGTGACATAGGCCACTGTGATAGAAGAGATTGGAGACCATACGACTACAGACTACCAGATCCGTTAAGACCAGCTTATATTCCATTGACTATTACAGAATATTTTCGTAAGATAGGCAGAGACACTGATACATTCACTATTACCATTGTTCCTATTTTAGCACGCAAAAATCGGAAATACGAAGTAGATATGGACAAAGTTGTTAAGATGAAAAAGGTAGCCATTATTACGTATGATTGAGCATACCAGGCCGCTAGAGGCCCATCGGATTTGAGCCATCACTTATAATTTTCTCTCTCCGTCAAAGCCTTTTTATTGTCGTTTGTCATCATATCTGCGATGTCCCAATGAAATATTACGAATCTCGATTCAAAAAATAACCTGAATTCTTCCACGATGAAGGAAACTAATGATATAATTATCAAGATGAAAAAGGACGGCTCAGTAAGTCAAGGTCCTTGCTATTCAATAGAAATCTTTAAGAGCGGAAAAATCGTATACGAAGGGATCAGTGGAGTAAAAAATACTGGTATTCAGGTCTCATATTTATCTCAAGATTTAATCAACGGCCTATT
Source organism: Thermoproteota archaeon (assembly GCA_046729835.1). Taxonomy (GTDB): domain Archaea; phylum Thermoproteota; class Nitrososphaeria; order Nitrososphaerales; family Nitrososphaeraceae; genus TH5896. The sequence continues at coordinate 27,578 of JBKPHJ010000047.1, read as the reverse complement.
AAGAGAAATAAGGAATCTATATTTCTTTGATCTAAAAGATAGATATAAATCCACTGATCGTAATGCCCCTGTTATTTCATTATCAGTCAAACTTAATACTTCAACCAAAACTGTAGAATTTACGCATTCTCCTGGTGTTCCTTCTGGATTATTGAGATTAGAAGCAAAAATAGACAGCACTACGCAATCAATCCGATGGACAGGATCATCATGAAAGGGTTTATTTTTCAGTAGAATATTCTAATGGATTATGTTTATGCAAGATAAGCCGCGTAAGAGATGTAAATAATGCCACAATAGTTATGGGAAGAAATGAAGTCAAGACTGGTATAGATCCAATTGGTATAAGGTTAGAGCTTCTTCAAAATACTCTGCTGATAGATTCTAAAATTTATTGTTATGATCGGTAGCAGATGCATAGCCAAGATAAATTCCGTTCAAAATCTTAAAAGCAAACCTGATTTGCCATCTGATCATTATAAGGGAATATCAAGCAAATATAAGTATGGGATTTAGAAATTATTATAGCAAACAAAACATAATCATACTTTTCATGCTTGTTTTGAATGATGATACCGATCAACATTATTAATCACTGAATTATTTCTTACCATGATGGCATATTGGATACATATCGACGAAACGTAAATAAAGTTCACTATTAAACCAAATTAGTAACTGGAGGAGCACTTTAGAGGCGTGACGCCATATCCTAATGGCGAAGTCAAGTTTCCTGAGAGAAAGGATGAAAATTACTATTCAGATCTGGCATATCGGTGGGCCCCAATTCATTATCAGTACGTTAATTCTAATTATATCAGAAGGGATATGTTATGCTCGGTAAATTATGATAGCGACTGGAATACTGCCAATAATAGGGCTCATATATATGAATATGAACTAATACCGGTCGTCTATTATGCGACAGCAGAGACAAGGACTCATTATTACATTCTTTACAGCTTTTATCACGCAGACGATTTTACTCATGAGAATGATCTTGAAGGTTGCCTCTTAATTGTAGAAAAGGAAGATAATCTCCTTGGTATGATAAGCATTGCACACTATGACTTCTTTTCTTTCGCATTTGATAATAGACTTCAACAGGGTAAACAAACGCTAGATGGAAACCTTTTTGTGGAGAAATTTGATGGAAAGGATCACCTCATGACAAAACAAGAAGCAAACAAGCACGCGTTAACTGCATGGGGATATACATCATGGTTTCTTCCGTGGGAACGCGATTCTCTTCGCAGAATAGGAATAAGGTACTATCCAGATAAAATTCCATCTCAACAAGATGAGTTTAAAGTAGATTCATTTTACAACACTAGCTTTCCATACGTCCTCGTAGATCTAATCGGACCTGAAGGCTTGTGGGATAAGAGGGACGAAAAACTTAATCCAGCCACTTTTAGTAGTTTTGGCACCTTCAATTCGACCACTCGAGAAAGTGCACACGCACCATGGGTATGGGACGACAAATTATGGCCTTGGGATGACATGGCAGGCGATCTTCCGACTGGCACCATTTTTTATGATCCTGCAAAAATTGCTTGCATGTATTTTTCAGGATTTAATGATTTTGGCACAACCTACATTAAGCGCATGAATGAAAGGTAAACATCGGGACCTGATCTAATAAGATCGAAGGAGAGGGCAAACTGAACAGCGTATATGTGAATCATTTTTGACCCAAATATTGGGCTCACAACTCTCCTGAGCGAACCTTCTCAGATAACGCGAGCATTATCTGCCTGCCTCGATGTTGATTCAATGCCACTTCAACAAGGTCCCGGGAGATATACTTGCTGCAATTTAGGTTTATTATTTTCATTGTCCACCCCCTTAAATTACATAAGTAACTTCTATACATCAAGATCTTCGATGATTCAGAATGTAGTCCCACATATTACAATAATTTATTTTATGACAATTGGAGGTTTGGACGCTTCTGAGGTTATTCCACGTAATTCTGTAGAAGTCAGAGAAAAATTACTGAGTATTCAGTGTCTAAATAAAAGAAAGACTCGGCTGTTTTAAACAATAGTAGCCAGAGCTAACCGTATACCATATTCTGTGGACGAAATTTTATTTAATTTCAGGGAGTCTTCTTATCCACGGAACATGTCGTACTTCGTCAACTATATATCCAAGATAGTGACGGGCTACACCAGCAACTTCTCTGTTGTCGAAATACCAAATTAACCGTGGTGACGGGTATGGACTGGCACATTGGATCATAAGCTCAAATTGTTTTTCTGCCTGAGCAATCAGCCTAGCCACAACCTCTGGCTGTTTATACGCCCATTCTCTAAATAAAATTTCGTGTCTTGTCTTTGCTTCAAAGAACTCATTTGATTGAGAATTATAGTGATCAAAGTCTGCAACTATACCATCTTTTTCAATCCGGTAGTTAAGTGTAGCAAAAGTTGGATTTCCATGTTTTACTGCTACATACCTAGCGAACTCATCATGAATAGGATTTCCGCCTGCTGGAGCTATCCATCTCCATCTGCACGTTCCTCCCTTACGCTCTGATTCAGGCGCACCAGGTAGAAAATCCTCATAAAAAAAGCGCTCTTCACTCACGATTTAGGTAAACCTATTAAGTATTTGAATCAATTGATATAATCAGGATCAGTCACCACATTTCCACGTAGCCAAAGCTTTGTATTAAGAACCTTTCCGTCTATGTCACACAGTAAATTAAGGTTTGTATATCAGTCAAGTTGTCATAATTATTCTTGTAATCAGCCTTCGTCTGAATGTACTCTGAAGATGAACAGTTTACAGGCGCTTGTCGTCCGTTGTATGTCTCAGTGGTTATCTCCTGTCTGGAAAATAATGGTAATTCAGAAGACAATGGAGATATAGGGGATGAAGATGAAGATGAAGATGGTGTTAAGGAAGTACCAAATTGTTCCTCAGCATGTATTCCCATGTTGAATGCCTGCGGATCATTTTGATTGTAAATGTAGATTGGAATACTTATTGCTAAGAAAATAACTCCAAGCAATGTTTTGATGTATTTGCTTCTCAATTGCTGTGAATTTCTACCGCCATCAATGAATTTTTACTGAGATATCTATTCTGACCTGTCAAAAACTCAATGACTCAAAAATGGAACGTCCACCAGTTTTTTATTGTCGAGCCGTTATATCCTAAAGATTCGTTCATATCCTTAGCACTAGAACCATGTAAGAGAAGGGCCGCCAGGAAAGGTCCTTTGTCCACAACGGGAATCGTTAGTTGTGTATTAGATGCGCGAACTGGCCTTAGCTGCTGGGAAAGAGAAATAAATACAGTTTAGTCTTGTACTACCCTACACCTAGATGAGTCAAGTCATCTTTGATTATTGTATTTTAGTCACTCCCATGGGGTGTAGAAACAAACATTTTTTGTTTATATAAATTCAGAAGGAGATCTAGAAATTCACTATTACTACTACTAGGATGGTCAATCTTAAAATATTTTACCGTAGTCATGAACCGAAAGAAAACATCACTCTTAACAGTTATTGTTTTATAACCTTCACGGGGCAATTAAACATGTATTACGTTGTGTAGTAATAGATATTTTTGGTAAACATTATGAAATTATCAAATGAAAGTCAAAGTGATCGTAGGAATGATTGTAAGCGATTAAAACAAAATATTACAGGTCCAGTATAACATAGCTACCAAGAGAAGGAACCAGAGATTACTTGTCATTTAACAAAATGAATTCTAACTGTTTGAGACTAAAAATTAATTTATCAGGACAGGCAAGAATTGAACCAGTCTTACAAAGGCTGTTAGTGAAATCACTTTCTATACATCCGGATGTGGGCCATAAAATGCCAAAAAAGAGATACGACATGAAGAGGTCTCTATGTATAGGTCTTCATATTATTATTTCCCCATTTCAACTCAAAACCTTTATCTTTTGTCCCGTACATTATTCATATTCATGGAGACTCGACTGGTGAGAGCAAATATGGAGTGTAAATAATGTCTGAGATCATTTCGTGTGCGGCCTCCTTATCAGGTATTATAGATGATATAGAGGTAAGTAGAATCAGGCACCCTAAGGAACAACTCCGTACAGAAACACATCAGCTGTCAGAACTTGCAGCGTCGATAGGACAGAAAGGCTTACTGCAACCCATTATCGTACGAATAAAGGAGGATTACTTCGAAATTGTAGCAGGTAATCGAAGATACGAAGCTTGTAGAAGGCTGGGCTGGAGAAAAATCACCTGTCATGTTGAAGAGCTTGATGATAAAGAAGCATTCGAAATTGCATTGATGGAAAACATTCAAAGAAGTACGTTGAATCCCATGGACGAAGCAAAAGCGTTTCAGTCTTACGTTTCCGATTTCGGGTGGGGCGGGGTAACTGACTTGGCTTCAAAAATAGGCAAAAGTGTCAGCTATGTGACCAAGCGAATAGCATTACTGAAACTTCCTCCAGATGTTATCAGTTCGATTCGCGATTACGCAATGTCCAGCAGCATGGGTGAAGAATTATGTTATGTAAAAGACAATAACACTCAATCAGAACTTGGGTTTTTGATCTCCCAAAGACATCTGTCAGTAAGAAAAGTTAGACAATTAGTTGAAGATTTAGAAAACGATACTAACTATAATTCTATTTTGATTTCTTCAAAACGTGATGATAAGCCTTCTAACGAAATCCAAAAGTCTCTTGATAAATCAATAATAGTACTGCGGATTGCTCTGAATAGAATAGCTATGATAATAGAAGATGTTAAAGATTCATGGATTGCAAGTGAAATTCTCCTACAACACAAGAACCTAATACACAACCAGATTGATATCCTCTTGAAAGAAAAAAGAAAGACAAATGAAAAGCTCGACAGATTGCTACGGTAAAGTCAAAATTTTTCGACGTCGAAAATTTTCATCTATTCTCTAAAGCACGAAACAACTTAGCTAATATTTTTAGGCACACAAAAGTCAAAAATCCCAATGTAGATTTTATGTTGCACAATAAGGTGGTTATGTCGCACAATCAGATGGTGTCGATAACCTGAGAAAGTTTAAATGATTAGCTACTCACCTAAATTCTTTGTCTAGAGGTATACACATTGTTACTAAATAAAGAATAAAAGTAAGAAGTAGTCAGCAATTGTACGAGAACAGTTAAGTAATTATGTAAAGAGGTTATCTTATGGCAACGAATGAAGCCAATCGCTTTCAGAGTCCCATGACGTTTGGAGAAAATCCAGAAATGGAAAGCATGGTCAACGTACAGACAGCTGGCGAATATCAGAGCCCAACTGAATATTTTGTTCCTAGTATGGAAGCAGAACAAGAACTTGAACAGGAACTTGAACAGGAACTTGAGCGTGAGAGTGAGGAGGAGCAGATAAGTGAATCTGAGCTAGAGAGAGAGCTTTTCCTCAACGAGTTGCGTGACAGTGACTTTGAAACCATGACATCTGAAATGCTCCAAGAAGTGGAGGCTAATTTCGAGGGGTATGCAAATCAACATGGTCTAGTTGGAGAACGTGAATCTATGATGAATCATCCAAATTTTGAACATGTAGTTAATGAGTACTTTCAAGCATCGATAGGTCCTATGGTGCCAAACATCCAGGCAGAACTTGATTACTTTTCAAATTATATTCAGAATAATGTTCCCGTTGGTGCAGAGTACGATGTTCTAAGGCAAGTCGCTGACTCATATCAGCCAGTGCATTCGGAGGACTTCATAAAAAGACTGGCAAAAAGAGTCGCTAAAGGCGTCAAGGGTTTTGCAAAGAGAGGATTAAAGGTAATTAGAAACGTAGCAAAAGGGGTGGCCAAATTTGGAAAATTCCTAATTACAGGGCCACTACGAGCTGCCATTAGACGCTTTGTCGGCTGGATTCGAGCTAACGTTGGACGAATTTTACGAGCCCTAGTGAGAAAGGCTATTATGAGACTACCACCACTTGCTAGGCCGATTCTAAGGAGGGCTCTTAGACGATTAGGATTGGCAGAAACAGAACATGAAGGGTTTGTCACCGAATCCGACGTGAGGTCTACTGAAATGATTGCAGAATTGGAAACGGAATCAGAAGAAGAGCTAGAAGGCATGCAAGCAGAAAACTTGATTCCCGAATTTCAAACAGAGAATATAATTTCAGAAGCCCAACTGGACTCTGAAGAAGAGACCTTGCATGAAAGTGAGACGCAAGTGGCAGAATTATTGCAAGAGTTCGATACAGAGCTATTTAATTTTGGCGAGGCTGAACTGAGTCATGTAGCCGAAGCAGAAGCATCGCAGCCCTACACTCCAGAAGCATCGCAGCCCTACACTCCAGAAGCATCGCAGCCCTACACTCCAGAAGCATCGCAGCCCTACCAGCCCTACACTCCAGAAGCATCGCAGCCCTACCAGCCCTACACTCCAGAAGCATCGCAGCCCTACACTCCAGAATATGAGACAGAGCAGATGGCAGAACAAGACGCTAGAATGATCAATCAAGCTTACGACAAATTCGTGAACGCAGTAGCGGTTAACCCCTCTAGTTTTCATCAAGAATTGGAACAGTTTGCTCCTTTAGCTCTGCAGGGTGTGAGAGTTGCCTTCAAAGTAATTCCACCACTTAGGAATTCTGTGGTACGACTAATTGCCGGGCTATTGGAAAAATTGCTTGGAAGGTGGATTCCAAAACAGCACGGAAGCCTAGTTTACCGACCATTAGCCAGCTTACTGCTGAAACTAATGGGTCTAGAGGCTTCTTCCAACGTGGCATTACAAAATAGAGTCTTTGCAGAAGCTATTGCTAACACAGCCACGGAAGCGCTGGTAAACGCAGCAACTCTGCCTCAATCAACACTAGAAAGCGATCAGCAAGTTTTGGAAAGTGAACTCGAATCTATAGTACAACAGGCTGTACTTAACAATATCCCAGGAGAAGCACTGGGAGAGTCTTTCGCCCATCTGCGCAGAATCAGAGGACCAATTCATTTTATTTCTAAAGGAAGATATCAATATTTGAACAGACCAATAAGAGTGAGGCTTACTCCGGCACAGATTAATACAATAAGAATCAGGGCAGCGGCATCTTTAAGCGATTTCTTAAGGAGGCAATATAGATGGAATGGTAGATCAGCTCTTACAATTGAAATCGTGCTCTTTAGAACTAGTCCCGGACGTGGAAGGATATCAAATATATTGAGAGATTATTTTGGCCGCGGGCAACGTATTCGACTCACTCCCTTTCACTTTAGACAACTCCATCCTATGACTGCAACTTCTTCAAGAATATTCAAATTGCGTACCGTTTGGTCGCCAACCATTCCCACCTATTTTCTGGTGAGCAAAATATTGCCAGTTACCGGGGGTGTAGTTGCCATTCCCTCAGTGGCATCAACTAGGGAAGCTCCTGCGCGAAGTAATAACGTTAGTATTAAGATAGATACATTAGGCAGGTTAAGAGCGTCAGTATATCTAAATGATGAAACAATAAAAACGCTGAGAACCCTGGGTCCAAATATAAACAAAGGACTAAAACCTCTACTGAATCGCATAGTTTCTTCAGGACGAAGTTGGATAACTAACTTGCTGACAAGAATAAGGATTCCGAGGCGGATCGCTAGAGCGTTGGCCGGGATACTAGTTAGAATGGTTTTGGGTTATTTTACCCGTGCAGCATCAAACATCATACGCAAAGTGAATGCATTACCGCGCAGAAGAGGCGGCGTAACCATTTCTCTGATAGTCAAACTTCCAACGAATATTGTGAGAACTATGGTTAGGGCTAGTCCTGTAAGATTGTTATTCTTAATCAGATCCCTAGCTAGAAGAGTGTCGTTTTCAGTAGCCGTAACTGCTGGCTATAACATGTGAACTCATGATGTCTACAATCTTAACTTATCCCATAAGTCAAGTTGACAGATCGAATGCAATCGATAGATCGAATGCTATTTTCATGATAAGAAGCGCTATAGCTAGCTTGAGTTTTGCAGTTGAGAATCTGGTAAACCCAATATCAAGGATATCGGAAGAAGCTAGACGTCATCTCACTTTTGAGCAAAGTGTAGCTATTGAAAATTCTTTCTCTATAAGAACATTCCACTTGAAGAGAGAATTGGCCGAGGTCAAAGAACTGATCGCACGACCAGGTGATATTCTAGCTTATAAGGACAGAATTAGGTATCACCTTGAAAGATTACGGAACGAATATTTGAAAAGTGAAATGGTATTTGGCTATTATATAGATCTTTTGAATACTCGCGGGATGGCAGGAATGGGCGGCATCCTTCGCGGATATGATTATCTCTCAAGGCTAACTCTGAAGTTATTTCTCGGCCCGCTAGGACACGGGATACCAAGTGTTGTAGTTTATCTCGAGCAGATAGGTGATGGAGCTGCAATCATGCGCGCAGACATTTCTCTTTGGGACAGGATAAGAAATCCATGTGCTGTAATTAAGGTCCCGCAAAATAGTATCAATACTCCAAGGTCATCAATATTTCACGAAGCTGGACACCAGATAGGAAGTATTACTGGATTAAACAAGGAAGGAGCTAATCTACTCTATAATACTGTCAGATCTGCTGGAGGATCGTCTTCACTTGCGGAATACTACAGGCTATGTGCAACGGAGATAATTGCTGACCAGGTTGCAACACAACTGACAAATTGGATAGGCGCAATCACGCTTTATAACATTTATTCTGGATCTTCCGGAAGTTCGCTAGGAAGAGCGGCTCGCATGTTTATGGTGATTCCGGGCGATCCTCATCTCATGGGATACTTGAGAATTAGAAGTAGTATTGAATCATGTCGCCTTGCGCTTGGTCGCGGACCTTGGGATCAGATGGAACGTGCGTTGGAAATTCTGTATCCAATATCATTGGCACATCCAGAATCAGCGCGGATCATAAGAGAATCGTTACAGTTACTTCCGACGATCTGTAGAGCACTTGCAAGAACCAAATTGGCATCTTTTAGAGGGAAATGCTTTGAAGATATGTTTCCCATGAGACTGTGTTCACTGAACGCTGTCAAAAGGGTTTTAAATATCGACCTATCAAACTTCTCTGTGTCTATGAGTGGAATGATTAAAGATCCAATTTTGACGACTGTCGCATTTGGCACTTTGCAAATGGTTGGCGGAAAATCACTTTACTGGATAACAGAACAGATGCGCCTATGGCTGGAGCAATTAGGAAGGAAGGTGTAATCTAGAATGAGCATGACTTATGCATCTTCTGAGATACCGCAGATGGACAAAGATATTACAACAGAGTTAGGAAGAATCACCATCTTGCAATTTGCCGCTTTAGATATGCTGATTGCAAAGACTTACGAATCAATTATTCGAAGGCTTGATAGTGCGGACATTCCTCCGGAACTCAAAGTCGGCCCTTATAATAATCCTTATGAATTTACGAAACAACAACTGGCACTATTGGAGTCTATTGTGGGATCGGAAGACGAAACCCCAACTAGGAGTCTGAGCAAACGAATTACGGATCATGAAGTTGATCCATTTGGAGATGACTATATTTTTTCTACTCTTGAAATAATGGACACCATTGATGTTTTCAAAATATACAAAATTTCATACACTGTACAAAAGATGCTTTCACACGTGATACCAAACATTAGGAAGATACAGGATTTCAGGGTCGAGCCAGACACTGTAGCCCTACAGCGTTCGAACGATTTATACGGAACAGATAACCAAGCTGACAAGGAATCATTAGAGTACTTTGTAAGCTCTACTGAGCAACTGATAGCTGATGCGATGGCAAATGCTAACCCTGGAATGACGATAGATGAACGTGTAATGGAACTAATTATCGAACTGGTGCAGCACACAGGATATCTGATAAAGGAATATGTGGAAAGATTTGACTCTGAAAAAGAAAGCAGTGTTCTCCAGGAGCAAAGGGAAAACAGAATAAGGAAGGTCTTATTCCCGGCTCTAAAACGGAGTGATAGTGTGAAACAGTATCTACTCTCAGCTCTTCTGGAGGACTTAGGCTTTACGCATCTTTTTGATTTATTTGATGCAGATCTCCCTCGACTTGTTTTCGACGTGGAGGATTCGGAAATACTGAGTAGTCCAATTAGTCTATGGGGCCCAATTTTCGTGGATAGCGACCCCGAATTATTCGACATTTTGACTGGTCTGATCCCAACTGTAGTAGATCGATATAGACTTCCGCCCCGCCAGTCATTGTCTGAAGCCCAACGTGACTTGTGGCCCGGGGCTGTTACTGTCATGGAAGAGTTCCTTAAAACGACTTTCTCGCGTAGCCGTACTGACGAAATAGAATACTTGGTTAGCAATCCTTCGGCAGATCAGTGTCTCTGGACTTTAAGAAATCTTAGGGTACTCGTCAACAAAAGTACCGGAGTTGAGCCTCAACCGCCTGACCCATCTAAACCATCTGTGACGCGTATATGGAACGCTTCATACGATAAAACTTATCGCATTCCCTTTAATTTTATGATAAATTGGCTCTTAAGTGAAGAAAAAGAACTGGGAGAGCCTTTTAGGTATGCGTTAAGCTTACTTTCGGATGAGGAGAAAATGGACTTCTTCGACGGTCTCCAACTTCTTCAGATAGACAAAATCATACCTTCGGCAATGTTTCAAGGAGCGTTAGAATCATCTGAGTTGCTTCCAAAGGGAGGAACACTAATCGATCTAAACTATAATAAGGAACAAAAAAATAAACAAATTTTACTGACACGTCTAGGACGGCCTAAGGGACTTGAATCCGCTCTGTCAAAGGTGAGAATGCCATGAATGCCATGAATTCGTCAATTGACATACGCGTTCCTGGAAATAAGCGTCATCCGATATGGCTTTACTATATAGAGAGAACTAACGTAGTAAATGTCTTCAGAGCCATACTTAGGTCATTTATCACAACAGAGATCGATATGAGCCTGACTCCAGTTGAGGACAAGCGTCTTGCAGATAAATTGCTAGAGACAGTAAACTACGTCTTCCCTGTTGAGCACTCTACGATAGCTCGTCAGTTTGGTCTAGAGCAATTACGTTGGAATATTTACCAACGCGTTTTTGGGTATGATGACCGAAGTAAGGCCTTCCCAAGATCGCCTACTTCCAATAGGACGTTTCACAGTCTCCAAGAATCAATTTTCCTGAATATCTCAAGGGCAATATGGACAAAAGAGAGTACATTCCAAAAGATTGCTGACCCTGCTAGTCTCTCTGAAATGTTAACGAATATGAGGGAGACATTGCTTGCTCAACAAATGAACACAGTCACTGATTCAGCTTTATATTGGTCCATTAGTTTTACGATGCTTCTACGTCTTCTTGATGACCGAAAGCTGATCAGAGAAAAACTAGGTGTGTCTGCTCTTGGGAGAGATCAAATACTGATCGCTTTGGGTGCTAAATTTAAAGTCCCAGTACCTCATAACGTACTCTACTACTTTGATCTTGCAGAGAGAATGGAGACTATGCTGCTGACAATAGAGACAACTCATTGGGATATAGACAAAGCAGAAGCTTGGTATGCGAGCGAAAATTTCTGGAAACTCATTTTTAACGCGTATTATAGAGTTTGGGGAAAAGATTTCATGCAAATGGCAGTTCATTCCTTTCCAGCTAGACAGGCTATAAGACGCTAATTCGAGCAGAATCCCTTTTATTTTTGGTCTTGGCAGTCCAAGGACTTACCCACAAGTTTACATGCCCACATAAAGAAAAAAAGGTATTATTGCTAGAAAATTAGCTAACTTTCCTTGGTCTATACGCAAATCTATTAATGATTTCACCGATCAACTTTGTTCCTAAATACAGTAAGTCAATCTTTGCAAATTCATTAAATGAATGAATGTTAGAAAAAATATCGGAACAACCTATTGCAACACATGGTGCTTTAGTTGATTGGACAAGTAGACTCATAGGACCACTTCCAGCTGATGATAAATTTATTATCGGCTTTGATCCAAAAATTACACGTCCGGAATTTGTGACGGTCCTCACAAATGGCTCCGTAAATTTGGTTCTTGAAGGTTCTAGCCCATGCACAAATTTTACCGAAAGATTCCTGAATCCTGCTTTTAATAAGTGTGTTCTCAGCCTATTAAACTGTAATTTTGGAGTCATATCTGGAACTAGACGAAAGTCTATTACGGCTCTAGCCGTCGCTGGCAAAACCGTCTTGGCACCTTTCCCTGCATAGCCAGATAAAATGCCAGAGATGTTGCAAGTAGGTCTTTCTGCCAACACCTTCCTCAATTCATTTCTACGCAACCAGGCGGCAAGACGGTCAAGCTTGTACTTTGTCTTGAATTCCATCTCATCAAATGCTGGTTGAGTCGCCGTAAAAAAAAGTTCATCTGCAGTCAATGATCGAAATTCACGATACCAATCCTTCACAGTAATAATCCCTGTTTTTTCATCCCATAGTGTGTTTAGGGCCTTAACTAAGGTCCAAGCAGGGTTAGAAACAAGAGCTGCTAAGCTTGAATGTATATCTGTCGAAGGACCGAGTGCAGTCAATTCAACATAAAGAAGACCCTTCATACCCAGATTTATGATAGGTCTGCATTTGGTATCCACATATCCGAATTCCCAAATTATTCCATCACAATTCAGTCTATATCCGAGCATTTGAAGATAGGTTCCTAAATGCGGACTGCCGATCTCCTCTTCCCCTTCAACAATGAATTTTATATTACATGGTACGTCTCCAGTATTTCTTATGATAGATTCTACAGCTTTTATGCGTGTTATTAATTCACCTTTATCATCAGCGGATCCACGACCAAATACTTTGTTACCAATTATTTCTGCACTGAAAGGATGTCTTTCCCACCGATTAATTGGTTCTACTGGCTGAACATCATAATGGTTGTAGAATAAGATAGTCTTTCCGTTCGGGCTCGATCTGGATTTCACTTCTCCATAAACTAAGGGAGGTGGCGATTCCCTTTTAATTTTATCGAAGTATAATAATTCCGATTTAATGTTCGCCCTGCGCATAATGTCCCGAACTAGTTTTGCACACTCCTCAAGTCTTTGGTTCTTAGCAGAAATACTAGGAATCTGAATCAATGATTGGAGATCAAATAGAAGAACTTCAATTTCTGATTTGTACAGATTTGACAAGGGTCTCAGTTGTTTATACATACTATAGTCATCAACAAAGGTTTATTCTGAAAGGGTTCCAATTAACTATTTGATACCGTGATTGATTAATCTAAGTTTCATAATTCGGTTATCTGAAGAAATTGCAATGTCGGAGGAAAAACATCAATATGTCAAACGACAGCTGTTCTGCCCATATGTACTAATGCATATACTCCGACGTTCACGTAGTTGTACCTTGCGATCGTGCTCCTGATATCTAAGTCTTTAGGGAGACCCTTTGAGGCAAAATCGTCATCACACACCTTGTGCAAGGTCCAGTGACCTTCAGCAACTTCCTCTGATTTATCCTCTTCTGGAATAGAAGACTCATCCTTAACAGGCCTCTTCTTGCTGGATAATATTCAATTCTCCCCAAATATAGTCATCGAGTCAGCCTCTGAAGAGAAGGACTTTATAGAGAATTTATGGATTGGCAAGAAAATAACTATCGGCGAAGATATTGAGATGAGGGTCAGGTATCTTGAGCACTATCGCAAAATACAATCACGTAAATGTAGGAGTATATGCATCAGTGCATTCAGGTGGAACAATTCGTCGCGGAGACCTCGTCCGACTCGAGGGATAAGCGTTAATCAGATCACAGTGTGCTTCAATATGTAAGTATGGATACATCATTTAGTTACTTTCATATAAATAGGCTGTTATTACTGTCGTCTTCTCTCGAGATCTTGCATTCTAACTGTCAAAGCCATTAACTGATCAGAAAGATGTGCTATGGCATCATCCTTCAATTAAGTCCCTGAATCCGCCAGCCGCTATGAACATAACATACGTCTTCAAGCGGATATCTGAACATGCATTTAGAATATCAACAATATCTTCCTTAGATAATGCTTCCTTATTCTTCCTAACTATCTTTGGCAATCTTACCTTTAGTTTGAATTTTCTAGGACTAATGTCAATATCCAAATATTCTAAAAAGTTCTTGATGGTAATAACATGGTTCTTTAATGAATTTAGGGCAATAGTATTAAACATTATTCTTCGTCAGTACAACACTTCATTGCCTTAATTCTATACGCATAGACTGTGTTGCACCAAGTGCATTACCATTCATATTTGTTAGTGTGATAAAAAATACCTTCTGATGTATCATATCTTGTATTAGGACCATAGACTTTATCACAACGTCTGACCTTACCTTCTTCAGGATAACGACCTTGTGGTAATTGCCTTAAGTCATAACTAAACTTTTTAAATGGATTTACAGAGCAATTGTGTGGTTTACGACGGTTTTCTCCGGTACCATTTAATGGTATAGGTTTGCCATTGCCAGAAACTATATTATTATCTATACACAAATATTCATTGCAATATTTGCACCAGAATATATCACTGATCGTCATGTTGGTTGACCAAAAAATAGTATATAACTAGCATAGCTACGACCTATGCTAGTTACTACTCATTACTCGTGTTACTTCTTGTTCTAGTTCTCGTAGTAGTTCTTTGTCAGATTCACTTTCGTTTTTAGGATTCACGACTCTTGGACAATAGATTGTTTTATTTCCAGTTCCTGTGTGTGTGATATCTAGTACGTAGTCTTTGCTTATTCGAAGAGCTTTGTTTATGAGCCTAGTTGATTTATCGGCTGTTTTGAAAGTCTTTTCCTTCTGGTTCTTAGAATTGACATCGATTACAGTCCAGAAAGTTTTCATTACACCAGTTGGTTGATTGTTGTAAAATTCTTCTCTGTATTCTGGTTTCTTTATCAGTATGAAGTGAAGCCTATTCGTTTCGTCTTGCGGGATCTTGATCCATTTGCTGTTCTCTTTTACTTCTTCATCTAATGCATCCAAAAAGTCGTTTTCATTAACTATTGTAGTTGTCATGTTTTGTTTTGCTTCAACAGAGATCGCGCCACCTCCTTTTTTGATCTCCTACTACGGTATGGCGGCCAAATTGCGTAGATCGGTTTACGGTAGTCATACACAATGTTATATCACAAGCGCAAAGGCAAAGGTAATGGCGAGCGCAAAAAGTTATTAACATTTTACGATCTCCAAAAAAATGACCCATATACCACCAGATTTAGGTAATGTAGGTAATGTCAAATCGCGAAAGATACTACATTTTTGTAATGCGGAATGTATGATTTTTGGGATGTAAGAAGTCGGAAGTAGAGAGAAATATGAGAATCTGACATTACCTACATTACCTTTTTTGGAAGGTATATGCCTCAATTTTTTGTAATCCATTTCTGTAGTTCCAAAAGTTATTAACATTGACGATAACATTGTTCTAGTTTAAGCCCCCTCCTCTTCTTTGAAATCACAATTTAGGAACTTCAGAAAGTCTTTGTATGATCCATGTACCGCCTTCATTGTCTTGCTATTATTGAGATAAAGCGGCCCATACTCAAACTGAGGTATCTCTCTTGCTAATGCTGGCATTGTGGTAATGTTCGATATTTTGTGTCTTTTGAGTTCAACGATAACGTCATGGGTTAATACTACATTCGATACGCCAGTCCTTTCGTGGTGATCATGCAAATATGGTATAAGCTTCTTAGTAAGACATCGGTCTAACTTCTCTTGGAAGCTTACTTCAATTCGGAGATTCTTTTCATCTACCATTGGGTCGTTACGATAAGCGTTATTGATACTTTGGATAAAGAATCCTCTAAGCTCGAAGTATGACGTATAGTTAGCTTCCTCGATTGCTGTTTCAGTTACTTCTGTTTCGTCTACGAATAGGCTAATCCATTCAGGTATTGTTATTCCGGCGGCTTCGTAAAACGCTTTCAGTACAACTTCACTTGTCTGCTTCCAATCGCAATCTTCGATATTCTTCTTAAGTAAAACCTGCGGATTCTCTAGAACATATCTAGCTACGAAATGACC
The DNA here is from genome assembly GCA_046729835.1 of Thermoproteota archaeon. GTDB lineage: Archaea > Thermoproteota > Nitrososphaeria > Nitrososphaerales > Nitrososphaeraceae > TH5896. Next base: position 11,588 of record JBKPHJ010000047.1, on the reverse strand, counting down.
ATAGGTCTTTAGATGCTTACGACCCTTCGACAAGAAAGCATTGAAATCTTTAGCCTTTTGCTCATTCCAATATCTATCGCTCTTTGTATAGACAATGTAAATGATCCTGCTTCTAAAACCAAGCTCCGAAGGAAACGCCGGATTTGACGTTAGAATGCATGGAGCTAAAGCAGGTTCGTCTACGTATGTTGTCTTTGTTTGATACTTACCACGACTGACTCTAGTCTCTATGCAGTTCTTTACCATTTCCAAAATGTTCTTATTTTTATCATCACTTAATGCGTCACATTCGTTACTTCAAATGAGTATTTGTCGAGTAAGGGACCAAATACTTGATACGTACTCCTATTCTTTTTATCTATAGGCGTTCCAGTAAATGCGAAGAAAACCGCATTTGGCATAGCAGCTCTCATGGCTTGAGCATTAAACTTGTATTGTGTTCTATGGGCTTCATCTATTAGGGCTATAACCTTCTGATCAGTATGAATATGATTTTCTTTAGAACCAAACTTCTGAATAGTAGTCATAATTGTTTTGCCTTTTGGATTGTTCAGAAGTTGTTGTAAATGTCTTCTAGTTGTTGTAGATATAGGGTCAGGGAATCCACATGCCTTGAAGGTTCCATGTATCTGTTCATCTAGTTGAGTTCTATCGGTCACAATCACAATAGGGGGATTTCCAAATCTATACATCAGCTGTGTAGCAAGCCACAACATTGAAAGGGATTTGCCAGAGCCCTGGGTATGCCATATAATTCCTCCCTTATCTGCTACGTTTTTCTCGAGATCCAATCTTCCTACCACTTTCGTAACTGCCCTATACTGTTGATGTTTAGCTACCTTCTTTATCATCTTATTATTTACGACTTCATAAATCGTATAATTCTTGAGTAGATCCAAAAGATGAGACTTTGAAAGCATTCCTGCAATCAAAATCTCTTGCTCTCTAGGCTTAAACCCGCACATCTTGTGGATATCTTCTTCTGTATATGGATATGCCTCAGACCGTCTAGCATAATGATTCAATTTAGCCCCTATTGTTCCATGCCTTGCTTGTTCTCCGGAAGTAGCAACTAAGATATGATTATAAAACATTAACCTTTCGTATCCATTATCTCTGCTCTGATACCTATCAAAGTTCTTCTCCACAGCCTCCTGAATTGGATCTTTTATGTAAGGTGACTTGCACTCCATTATAACCAGCGGTACTCTATTGACAAATATCACAATATCTGGTAATATTGGTTGTTTTAGTCCATCAAGTTGAAACTGATTAGTAACAAGAAAATCATTATTCTCTGGGTTGTCAAAGTCAAACAGCTTCACAGTCTTTTCTACATTATCTTCCCCAAAGTTTTGCGTTACTGTAATTGGTTCTAGTCCTCCTGATCTAGATAACCCTACTAACATAGCTCTGATTCTCTCATTCGTATCCATTACATCCCAAGTATATGGAAATCTAGATTCTTCAATCTTTGATAAAGCTTCACGTATTCCATCTTCATCAATCCATGGATTATGTTTTCGGATAGCTGATTTTAATCTGTCATAGAGGAGAACTTCCCGGTAATCCTTTCGTTCTTTGTTAAGATCGGGTGTCTGTTTATACTCATATCCCAGAGACTGAAGTTGTCTGATTGCTGGCTCTTCCGATTTTAGAAGTTCCTCTTTTCTTATTGCAGCGTATATGTCGAATGGATTCATACTTTGACTCTTCTCTTACCTGTAAGAAGCTTTTGCATTAACCCAATCTTAAGATCCGATAGAGAATCACGGTATTTGTTTAACGTGTCAACTATCTCACTAACATTTTGTATTCTTTTAGATATCAATTTTTGTTCCCGAATAGGAGGAATAGCAACTCTAAATTTCCTTATATCTTCTATATTAACATGTTCTACTGTCGTTTTCAAAATCATTGCGTTTGATTGCAGAATACCAAACCTTGAATTCAGAAACGAAACAAGGAATTCTCCTTTTATAATTTCCTGATTTGGTTTTATCAATATTATTCTCTGTCCAACGCTAATTTTTTTCCTATCTACATATACTGCAATCCCAGGGGGGCTTCCCTAGTATAGAGCACATCTCCTACTTCTGGATCTATTATTTTTCTCCTCTTCTCGTATTCTTCTTGTGAAGTAAATGTACTCCCCGTAAAATCGATTTCTCCACTCGAGGTGCAATTTGACGTTCTTATTACTGGAATACCAGAATCAAAATACGGAGAAGTGTAATGTGGAGTGTCAATAATTTGAGTTACTTCTTCTAGGGTAGCAACAAGCCAACTTTCTGGGATAGATAAATTCAGAAATCTTAATCCTAGATGAACATTTTTGAATTTAATGTGTCCGATTCCTTTAGTCAATAACTTCTGCGTCAAACCTTTCTTAAGTCTTTGAGTTTGTTCAGTAATTTGATCTGTTTTTTGGATTAGTTCGTCTACTTTTGAAAGAATTGATGCGATTTTGTTTTGTTCAGCACGGTTAGGAACAGGTATCTTGACTGTCTTCATATTGTTCTTACTAATTTCTAAAAATGTTGTCCCGTAGGCTAATCTAAGCAACCTCTTTTTAAAAAATTTCAGTGCATAATAAACGAAAAGATTGTAGTGTTCAGAATTACACATAATATTCTGAAATCCTTGGTTAGTTGCCATAGGAATGGTGTTAATTGCACATTCTCCTATTGTTGCTCTAGTCGTTACAAGTACTGTGCCGATGGGTAATAGTCTAGCAGAACTTTTCTCAAGTCCCTCTTCCGAAATATATCGTTCTGTTTTATTTATATAGATATTTTTTAATGGGCTGATGTCTGTTGGTACTGCCCATGGTATTTTTCCATTCCAATATCTTGGATTAATTGTATCTGGTGTTCCGCCCCCTACTATTTTTCCTATTTCATAAAATTGCTTCAGTCTCCAACTCTCTGGTATTTCTTCATATTGTCCGAATACGGACTTTACGATCATATATCCTTGTCTTGCCTTTTGTACCGACTGCATACTCTAAATCACGAATCCTAATTCTTTAAGATTTGAGTTAACTTGAATTTCTATCTCCAGTCTTTCTCTTTCAAGTTTCTTTACATCATTAATAGTAGCTTGAATATCAATTTCTTCTTCTGCCTCTGAAATATCTACATATCGTGGTACGTTTAGATTATATTCATTTTCTGTTAATTCATCGATCTCTGCGATATGACAATATCTATCAATGTCATCATATTTCCTAAATGCAGAAACAATCTTTTTGATATCTTCTTCTCTCAACTTATTTCGAACTTTTCCTTCTTCATAATCTTTTGCTGCATAGATTAAGATGATCTTATTCTTTCGCTTGACAGGCTTATTCCTATTTAGAATTAATATACACCCTGGACCCGCCTTCCTTCATCATATATAAGAATAGGCTTCGGAGAAGGTACGACTATCACTTCACAAATTTCCTTTGCTTCTATGGGATGAAGCTTAATCTTTAGATATTCGTTAGTAACTTTGCTTTTAGTATACTTTTCTATAGATTGTCTGAGTTCAATTTCAAACCCATCAGAATTCTGCTTTTTCAGGGTTTCATAATCATTCTGTAATCCTAGCACATTAAGCTCATCATCTACACCAATAAACAATGTGCCACCCACTGCATTCATAAACGCAGCAACTGTCTTTGCAATTATCTTTTCCATTACCTTAGCATTTGGTTGTCTATTCTTAATGTCATACCTAAAGGAAGTACAAAGATGATCTATCCTATTTACTCCTGCTCCCAAAAATAGCATGGATTTGTGGATACCTTATTATAATATGAACTCTACCTTCGTTACATCGATAGACGGCAGACTCAAAATAGTTTTGTAAGGGGAATTTATTGGAATGGCGTCAACTACTTTAGCTAAAATTAGGTCCTTGAAGCGAGTGTGCTTCTGCCTTTGTATACCTTTTCTATTCTAGAATTACTCTCTTTCTCAATCATCCCTCGGAACTCGGTCAGTAATGACATCAGATGCCGCAAGTTCTTGATACGGTTCAGTCATTTCTTACTAGACTTCTTTCCTCTTCTTTTGTAGTATATCGTAGTACAATACATCTTCCTCTAACTCAGTGGTTGGATCGTACGTCGTCCTGCCTTCGTCTACCCACTTGTTGGTAGCACTTTCATCCATCATTCTGTCTAGCATGTGTGTCCTCCAGGCATTGAACTGCGCCGCTGTTACTATAGGCGGCAGAACCAAGTCACCACTATCGATCTCTTTCTGGATGTGTTCAATACACCAAGTTACTAGCATATTATCAATCCTACGCCATTTCATAATGACATTCTACATTAACTATCTATTTTTAGGTTGAGATAACAATTTAGCGTATGATCGCGTCATAAAAATAGCGACTAGTCGTTTTGTCCAGGTCTCCAAGCCTAATGGGCCTTTCGAGATCGTAGAACGATCTGGAATACTCGTATTTGATGCTCGCGTATACTAACTATGAAAATTCAAGTATATAAATTGGTAACTGAGTACAAAACAATTGTAGGGAAGTCATTATCTAGTGAATGCGCTCTTCAGACGTTGTATATTCATGCAAGTATGTATGGGAACAAAACAACCAACAGGGCTAACAGGTTGGTATCAGTTGCTGTCTTATCATCTATAATAATCATCCTCAGTCCAAAATAGAAATATCTTTTTCTGCTATTACTCTCGCAGGGTTTATTCGTACAACTACTGTGCCTTCACCACCATTTATTCTACCGTAGGCTCTAGCTTTTTTCTTACCCATGTATCGTTCTGCTATTTTAGTAGCCCATACGATAGCCTCTTTTTGCTTGTAGGGATATATTTTTGCGGTACCATATATTGTTACAAATGAAAACGGAGGTTTCTGATCATCTATGCAAATACTTACTCTGTTATCTCGCTGAATATTATTCGCTTTGACTGATGTGTCACCAGTAGTGAAAATGATATCTCCTACTTTACTTCTACCCTTCTCGTTATCCAATACAAACCAAATTGGAACAACATGGGAACTTCCGTCTTTTTTAACTGTAGCAAGTTTTCCAGTGAACGTACCCCTCATAAGAAATCTTGCAATTTCCGCTTTGGACATTTCCGCCATTGCTATTAATATTTATGTCGTCTTGAATATAAGATTGTATATTCTTCATTCCCATTTGAAAATAGATCTATCTCTAACCTTTCAAATCTTATGTTTTTCAGAAACTTGAAGTGAAAAGAGTAAGAAATAGGCATGGTTTCATATTATTGAATGGACAGCAAAGGTAGGAAGGGCATATAAACGCCAGAATATTTGTTAGTGCGGTCTTATGCCGTCCATGTCTGTCTCTGTGGTAGGAACAGGCCTTAAATCGTACTCTATTTCACCGAATAACTGCAGATATCGCTGCCCTTTATCTGTGATTTCGTAATAAAGATGTGGTCCTGATATCTTCACCTAATGCTCGATGATAAATCTAAAATTACTGTGGTATGATATGTGCTGAATGAATTAAGCTACAGTCTATACTCCTCGGCTAAATTCATCGACGTGCTCCAATTCACATAATAATAATAATATGAAACAACTATCATATTATTATTATGTGGATGAAGATGATGATGGTATTGCTTCAATAATACTTAGAAAGTTTACACGATCACGCGAACGTATTATGTTAGCAATCTCAAAGCCAGAATTATTAAGCAATTTACGAAACTCTGCTTCAGTTCTTATTCTTCCTCTATGAGTTAGTGCTAGCATTAGTATATCTGTAAATTTGCCAATAAACGGTTCATTTCCTTCTGGCATGATTGTATCGATAATTAGTAATTTTGGGCCTGTCTCTCGATTAGCTTGGTTTGCATTAATTATTGATGATGATGGTATATCTTTCATAGCCTGCAAGCAGTTCTTCAAGATAATTCCAGCAGATTCATCATCCCAGTTCAGAATCACATTCTTTATGATATAACCGTCAGCACCTACGGCAGGGATGGACTTCAAAAAATCCCCTTCTATTAGTTTGCAACGAGAAAGAATGTCATGACCATTATCATCACTATTAATATTTTTTGAATTTCTGGATTCTTTAGTATACATTTTCTTGGCACTTTGGATTGCATGTGGTAAATCAAATAGTATGCCATGAAGATTAGGATTATTCTTTAAAATACTTGATAAAAACATTCCTTGTCCTCCTCCGATATCAATGATAGTATTAAATTGTGAAAAATCATACATATAAGAGATAAATGAAGCTTGTGAGTATGTAAGCGAGGCCATTGCGCTATTAAATATTTGAGCCTCTTTTTGATTTTGTTCAAAATACTCATACATATTCAGGCCATTTGCATGTTTAAATGAATTCTCGCCAGTTTGTACGCTGTATAAAAGGTCATCTATAGCTTTCTTAAATGATTCTAATCCAAACAATAAAGGAAAATTTCTAATTGAATTTTCTGCTTCAGATTGGAGAAGAGATGCCATAGGTGTTAGCTCAAACCTTCTTCTTATTTTTAGCTGATTAGCTTGCTCTTGTTTTTCTTCTCCATCTTCTCCTACGTCTCCTTTTGTTTCAGCAAATATACCAATGCTAGATAGCATACGCAATAATCTATAAAGAGAATCAGGATGAGTTTTAGTCTGTTCTGCTAATTGCTCAACACTTTTAGGGCCATCCTTTAAATAATCAGCTATTCTCAGTTTTGCTACAATGTAAATAGCCTGACTAGTTAACTGGGCGCGAGCAAGTATGTCAAAAATTTCGAAACCTGGGGTTTGCATAGATAACAAGTGGTTTTTACCATACTATCAATATTATTGTTTATAGATTAACACTAAAGTTTTATCGTTATATAGATAGAAGCAGTGAATGTGATTGATATCAAAAATAAATACTGATAGAAGTTTAATTTAAAATTCCCATGACTGCAACATAATATTTTAGTTGATATTGTGCATTATATCTCATTCTGCTTATCATTATCATTACAATATGAAAATAGAGAAATTCTCAGCCAGCCATGCTAGGATTGCTCTTCCCATTGGGACGGGCCACTATTTCATATCCGTTCCCAGGGGGCCAGCATTTCCCCAATTCTCCCGTGAAATTTCATAGATTAAAATTCTTACCTTTTCCTCATCAGTTTTCATAGTCCTTGCTGTCTCTCTTGTCAACACTTTAACTAGTTCTCTTTTCTGTTCTACAGACCTTCCTTGGCTTATGTAATTTGTATTACTGGCATAATAATTGTTAAGCCATCTCACATATATTCTGCTAACAATACATATCCTTTATTTGCTTCTGCTTATCATAAGTACTTAGTGACTCAATCTTTTTATAACATACTTTGATTACTTGTTGTTGTAATGTATTGCAAATGAATAATCATGATAGAGCCATATGTCCTATTTGTAAGAACAAATTGAAGGAACATTCAGAATTGCAAAACAAAATATGTAACATGATAGTAATAAAACAATTTGCAAATAACTGCCCAGGTTTTGATGTTCAGTTTAGGCCTTTCTTTGACAAAGAAGAAGAAGATTAAGAGATATTAATTAATTGAGACTTGGGCATAATTCTAGGTTTATCATTTTAACAACATCTTTTGATCAATCTCAATTTAGCTAGCCTTTGAACGTCAGATGTTTTAGTGACGAACAACGAAACGAATCCAGAGGCTAGACCATGGTATTAAGTCAAGTGTCGTTGCATCTGTCGTCGTTCCATCTTCCAAATCTATCATCCAGAAATTCTGACACTGTAGCTTTCTGGTCTTCTAAACGTTCGTTACCCCCATGTTTGTAGGCATGGATCTGCACAAGAATTATCTACACATAGATATGATGAATAAGAAAGAAAAAATACTACGAAGTTACGTTATCGGTAACAACCTTAAAAATATAAGCAGATTCTTCTGCTCAGTATTTCAAAATTACCGGAATAATAAGATAGAATTACAGTTTGCAAAGCTTGATAAAATATTAGCTGACTTTTAACATGTATAACTAAAGCAAGTTGAAACGTGTTTTCTGTTCAATTCTTTCGAAAATAACGCAATCACAGGCTAGCTCGAGCTGTACGCATCAGACACAAAAGTGTCTGGCACTATGTTCGGATATTCGACGCAATCAGAAAACCGAAAAACTAGAACGTCTAGAGATCCATAAACGAGTACTCTACTGTCTATCTTGGATTTGTAGAAACTGTTCACATACAGTTAGGCTTTAAGCTTCCAAGTGAACTCGTAATGAAGTTGAGGAAGGAAGATTTATCTCTTTATGTGGGTATCCTTCATATAAAAATGGAAGCAGAGGGATTTGAATTATCTCCTTCAGTGCGACAGGCTATAGCAAGTTTCAGTGAATCCGAAAAGGTTCACGCTCTTGATATTATAAAGCGTTTACTAACTTTACATCGCGAATACGGTAATTATTTAGCTGATAAATGACTAGGCTTTATTTACCTATTGTTCCTCCTCTTTCTACTGATTGCCTAAGTTCAATTTCAAATCCATCAGGATTCTGCTTTTTCAGCGTTTCATAATCCTTCTGTAATCCTAGCACTTTATACTCATCATCCACACCAATAATCAATGTACCACCCTCCGCATTCATGAATGCAGCAATTGTTTATTGACACACTTTCTGCCATTTCTTTATAGTAGAAAAGCACCTTGCATATGTTCAAGCAACTGTTGAACATGCCTTAAAACTTCTTGTCGACTTACTTGTAATCACCATCATTTCGAAATGCATTTTAACTTTCAGTATCTTTATTACTTGAAAAAAATAAGGGGGGGTAGATCTGGCTCAGGTGTTTAGACAGGCACTATCAGATATTGTGTGTTTATGCCTGAACCTGACCTACTTATTTTGAGTCGTGTGTGTCCTTCCATAAGAAAGGTGTCTATATCTTCAGAGGTTCTTTTTGAGACTTCAAAGAGATGACTAAGAGAAGTCCTGCGTGCATCCGGCTTATTCAACTCTTACCAATATACACTTCAATATTAGAATCAGGTGCATTTCTTTTCAATCAGACGTATTCATCAATCTTCTCTAGACCTTTAAACAAGGTGCTACGGAAGAAGCTGGGTTCTATTGCTCTACAGCTGATATCCTCTGACAAACTTGCCGTTGTGACTTATGATAGGCGATGTAACTCGCAGCTCTGGAGATCGAAGCGCTGACATGACAGTTGCCCATGATCAACGATGCAGCTTCCATCATCAAGGCAATGGGAGTTGAGAAGGCTGTCGTACAGCTCATTCCAAGAGACTTTCATACCCGGCGTACCGCCTTTTATCTTAAAGCGATTGCTGCTGCTGCTCGTAACAACATCTGATATTTCTTCAGCGACATAGAGATTAGGGTCAGGAGATCCTATAGCAGTAAGCTGATATCGTAAATCCTTGTTGAGTGTATCAAAGCAAACCGGGAGCACATGTTGGCCAGTCATTGGGCTCATGGAAATACGCACACTGTTGGAGTTGAATAAAATTATTGAAGAGTCATACATCTCATAATCGCTGCTGATACTCCAGAGATAGCGGGTTACACTGCTATGTCCACTATGGAGGACGAAATATAATGCAGAGGACCTAATTACAATGAAGATTAAAACTAGCTAGAAGAAAAACAAGGGAGTTTACAAGATGCAAGTGTGAAGATATTTTATATAGGAACTCAGAACATAGACGTGCTCGCGTTCTATGTGTAATACTTAATGTTGTCTTTTCTCGATCTGAACCTTTAGAATGTTCTTGTTCTTGTTGCTGTAATGTCATTCTATATATATAATTATAGATACCATAATGATGTGAACGTTTTTTTATGGATGCTGTTGAGGTAAAGGCAAGGATGTGAACGTCTTAATTGAGCAGAACAAAAAATATTGAATCTGCTTTTGCACTTAAGTATGAAATGAAATATTTGTTCTTCGGATTTATAACTGCTATAGCTGTAGCTATCATGTTTATACATATAATACTATTTATTATTGATGGCGACAGATACATGGGCACGACCTCAGCAGTTTTGTTGGGATCATCTACCTGTATATCCTTGTTTATAGTACTTTCAAATCCCAGAAAAATAGAAGTTCAGAAATTTAAGCTCGTTTTCGTAGGAGTAACTCTCTGGTTCCTTGGTGAATTTTCCTACACGTATTATCAAATTGTATTAGATACGGATGCTCCATACCCAGGTGTCGGGGAAATTTTCTATGTTGCAGGCTATGGACCTCTAATTCTATTTACCTACAGATCATTTAAGACTATAAACAGAGACGGAATAATAAAACGTAGGCGGATCGCGTTTGTAGTAGCACTCGCATCTACAGTACCTGTAATATCAACTATTCAAATTTTTAGCCAGGAAGTAGATTTTCAATCCCAGTGGCCTGATATTGTGCTTAGTACCATTTATAACTATGGCGATATTGTTTTATTATCTCTTTCGTTTCTCATTCTAACGAAGTTACCTAGAAATAACCCATATATCTATCACTGGATATTATTTACCTCTTTCCTGATATTAACAACTATCACAGATTTCTTCTATACATATATAGCGATTGTTGATGAAGAATTTCTTTTAAAGACTGAATTGTTATGGGAAGCGATGTGGGCGTTCGCCAATTTATGCATTCTTGCCTCATTATTTTGGTATTACAAACTTATTCATATATTAAGCGAAAGCTCTGCAGAAATATATATTAAGCTGCTAACCCTGCAGAATTCAATGACAGAAGACTATGCAGCAAAATATCGGAACAATATTTCGTTGAAGGACAAAGGTCAACTTCCCCAAGAGGATCAATTGCATACAGAAAACATACAAGATTTCAAATTGGTTGAGAATCGTATTGATGAAATAATAAAAGGCGCAAAAGGCGAGATCACTATTTTATTCTGTAATGTGAATACCTTGAAAAGAAAAGAAACACAAAGCATCCTAAAATTTTTGAAGGAAAAAACAAGGTCAAATATTTTAGTAAGAATTCTTTTTCCGTTGGGTGTCGATGATAGAATTATTAATAGTTATAGCGAGGTCGCTAACGTACGGATCTTTGAAAGAAAACTAGAGAATAATGATATCATCATATTGCCTGACGATATTAAGGTGCTACAAGTTTCGACTACAGATTCTATCGATTATGATAAGGAAACAGCGTATGCTGTAACATATTCTGACAACGAAGAGATAACCTATTCATACGTAACACTGTTCGAAAAATTATGGTTACTTCAGACTGTGACGAAATTGGAGGTAAGATAAACATCATCTGTCAGATGAACCTGCTCAACCATACAACTCTTTAGTCAATTTATGAAACTGCAGTGTTGCTTCGTCTCTCCATCATGGTCAACATCGCCATTAAACCGGGCAACCCTATTTCTGGACTAACTATTACATTTTGAGGGACATATGGTTAGTTAATGAGTCTGTCTTCATAAGAAGGACGACCAAAGGATCACAAGATTTTTGATATTATGTCCTAAAGCCATCATTTTAGTTTCGTAGATAGATGATGCAATCAAATTGGCGTGCGCTTAGATAGTGAAGTGAGATTAGACATCCATATAGGTAAA